>VBAB01000244.1 GCA_005888525.1 Alphaproteobacteria bacterium | reverse complement strand
GCTCGGCGTCACAGTGACGTCGGGCTACATGCTATCGCGCTTCAGGGGACCTATTCCTACCGCGTGGTTCGGAGCCATCTACGTGTTCCGCTGCGTGCCCTACGTCTCCTGGGTGCTGCCGCTCTACTTCGTCACGCGGGCGATGGGCATCTTCGACACCTACTGGGGGCTGCTGCTGCCCCACGTCGCTGTGCACATCTGCTTCTTCTCCTGGATCATGAAGGGCTTCTTCGACGGCATCGACCCGTCGATGGAATATGCCGCCATGATCGACGGCTGCTCGCGCTGGGGCGCGTTCCTGCGCGTCGCCCTGCCCTCGGCCATCCCCGGCCTCACCGCGCTCGCCATCCTGTGCTGGCTCTACACCTGGAACGAGTTCCTGTTCGCGCTCATCCTCACCGCCAACAACACACCGATGCTCACCGTCGTCATGGCGCAGTTCGTGCACGAGCTCGGCATGGAGTGGCATCTGATGAGCGCCACCGCGGTGCTGGCGCTCGGGCCGGCGCTGATCGTCACGATTTTCGGTCAGAAGTACGTCATCAGGGGCCTCAAGGTCTGAGCATGGCCGAGATCACGCTTACCAACCTGCGCAAGACCTTCGGCGCCGTCGTCGCCGTCAAGGACTTCAGCCTGCACATCGCCGACCACGAGTTCGTCGTGCTGGTGGGGCCGTCGGGCTGCGGCAAGTCCACGACGCTGCGCATGATCGCGGGGCTGGAGGACATCACCGGCGGCACGATCTCCATCGGCGACAGGGTCGTCAACGGCCTGCAGCCGAAAGACCGCGACATCGCCATGGTGTTCCAGAACTACGCCCTCTATCAGCACATGAGCGTGTACGACAACCTGGCGTTCGGCCTGCGCAACCGCCGCGTGGCCGAGGCCAAGATCGACGCCGCCGTGCGCAGCGCCGCCAGGATCCTGTCGATCGAGCCGCTCTTGGAGCGGCGGCCGCGCCAGCTCTCGGGCGGACAGCAGCAGCGCGTCGCGCTCGGTCGCTGCATCGTGCGCAATCCCAAGGTTTTCCTGTTCGACGAGCCGCTCTCCAACCTCGACGCCCAGCTGCGCGCGCAGATGCGCCTCGAGATCAAGGAGCTGCGCTTGCGGGTGCCAACCACGTCCGTGTTCGTCACCCACGACCAGGTCGAGGCCATGACGCTGGGCGACCGCATCGTCGTCATGAAGGACGGCCTGATGCAGCAGGTGGGCAGCCCGCTCGAGCTCTACCGGCGCCCGCTCAACCGCTTCGTGGCGAGCTTCATCGGCTCGCCGGCCATGAATTTCATCGACATGGCCGTGACCGCCGCGGCCGACAGCTTCGCCCTTTCCGCCAACGGCATCGCTATCGAGCTGCCGCAGCGGCGCTTCGCCGGGCTCGGCGCGCATGCCGGACGCACCGTCACGATGGGCGTGCGGCCCCAGCATATGCGGCTGGGGCCGGCCAACGGCGGCGAGCACGTCGGCTTTGGCGGCAACCTGATGGTGACGGAGCAGCTGGGCGACGAGCAGGTGCTGGCCGTGCGCATCGGCGAGGCCGACATCCGCGTCGCCGGCGTCGACCCCGAGCTGGCGCTCGCGACCGGCACCCGCATCGACGTTGCCGTTCCGCTGGAAAACCTGCACCTTTTCGACACCACCTCCGGCGCCGCCATCCGCTGAGCCAGTCCGAAGTTGATCGAGCCCGGAAAACAAACCGCGTCTGTCATCCCGGTGCTTGTCACCGGGATCCATCGTGCCGCTTGCTCCGGAACCAGCGGATGGCTGGATACCGGGGACAAGCCCCGGCATGACACATTGGGAGCAAGCGTGAAATGAGCGAGTTCTACGTCAAGCCCGGCGACAGCGTCACGTTCGCCAAGACGGTCGGGGAGACCGACATCTACCTGTTCGCCGGCATCACCGGCGACTTCGCCGTCAACCACGTCAACGAGCAGTACATGGCGCGCTCCAAGTACGGCCGCCGCATCGCCCACGGCGCGCTGCTGATCGGCTTCGCCTCCACCTGCTCCAGCATGATGATCGAGAAGTGCCACGGCACCGCCGGCGACGAGACGCCGGTGTCGCTGGGCTACGACAAGGTGCGCTTCCTCGGTCCCGTCTACATCGGCGACACCTTGACGCTCACCTACACCATCAGCGAGGTCGATCTCGCCAAGCGCCGCTCGCGCAGCGACATCAAGGTCGTCAACCAGAAGGGCGAGCTGGTGGGCGTGGCGCAGCACATCCTGGCGTGGGTGAAGGACAAGGGCTGACCGCGGCGCTGCGGTTCACAGGCAAGGTCTGCATTCCCGGCGACGACCGAAACGGAGCACGCGCATGGAAGGGCTGGCAGGCAAACGGGCACTGATCACGGGTGGTGCTGCCGGCATCGGCCGCGCCATCGCCCTCAAGCTGGCGCGGGAGGGGTGCGACATCGCCCTCTTCGACATCGACGCAGGCGCCGCCGAGAAGACGGCAGCGGAAATCTCCGCGCTCCGCCGCGACGCCAAGGCGGCGACCGGAGACGTATCCGACATGGCTTCCGTGCGCGCGGCGCTGGCGCAGCTGACGGCCAACGGCGCCCCGTTCGACATCCTCGTCAACAACGCCGGCATCGCCCGGCTCGGCTCCTTGCTCACCATTTCAGACAAGGACTGGCGCGACACCTTCGCCGTCAACGTCGACGGCGTGTTCAACGTCACCCGCGCCGTGGTGCCGGGCATGGTCGAGCGCCGGCGAGGCGCGGTGGTGAACCTGGCCTCCTGGCTCGGCCGGCGCGGACACCCGGCCTTCAGCGCCTACGCCGCCACCAAGTTCGCCGTCGTCGGCATGACGCAATCCCTGGCGCCGGAAGTGGCGCCATCAGGCGTGCGCGTCAACGCCGTGTGCCCTGGCCTGATCGGCGGCACGCCGATGCGCGACGCGCTCGATGCCACCTCGGAGGCGGCCGGCCTGCCGCGGGCTGCGGAGCGGGCAAAGTCCATCCCCATCGGCCGCATCGGCACGCCCGAGGACGTGGCCAAGGTGGTGGCGTTCCTCGCCTCCGACGAGGCCGCCTACGTCACCGGCGCCGCCTACGACGTGGCGGGCGGCCTCTGGATGACCTGAAGGCGCAGCGCGCGGCGACGCCCCCAGCCGGCAAGAGGCGCCGCCGCCATCCTGGGCGCGTTTGAGGCTGCCTTGCGTGGACCGCGCGACCTGGCGGCGACGACGCCAATCCGCTTTCGCGACCGTCTTTTCGCATGTTGTGCCTGTCATATGCGGATGTCACACTCGCCCGATCAGAAGAAAGGAGATTAGCAATGAAAGCATTGATCCTATCGGGCGTATTCAGCCTCACCCTCACGGGGCAAGCGCTGGCATGGGGCCAGGAAGGCCACTCGATCGTAGCAGAGATCGCGCAGCGACGTCTCTCACCGGCCGCAGCTGACCTGGTCAAGGGCCTCCTCGGTCCAGGGCATTCGTTGGCGTCCGTCGCAAGCTGGGCGGACACCGTTCGCGACGAGCGGCCCGAGACTTACAATTGGCACTTCGTCGACATTCCGATCAATGTCGCCAAGTACAGCAAAGATCGGGACTGCAAGAAAAACGACCAAAGCGGCGATTGCGTCATAGCCGCGCTTGCCCGTCTGAGAGACGACCTGCGCTGCGGCTCCGGCGAGAAGAAGATCGAAGCCTTGAAGTTCATCGTGCACTTCATCGGCGACGTGCATCAGCCCCTGCACACGGTGGACGAGCTCAAAGGCGGCAACGACATCAAGGTGGATATCTTCATGCGTGGTCTGACCTGTACCGCCAAATGCGAGCCGAAACGCAAGTCATCCAACTTTCACACCGCCTGGGATTCCGACTTGATCCAAGCGACGACTTGGAGCTGGGGAGCCTATGTGGACCGCCTGGAGGACGGATGGCTGAAAAGCGCAGAGTCGAAACGAGCCGGGATCGACGGCGGGACCCCCGTCGACTGGGCCGAGGACACGCACAAATTCGCGCCCATCGTCTGGAACTCGCGTCCCGCCGACAATGTGCTGGACGACCGCTATCTCCGCGATGTCCTCCCCACGCTCGACCGTCAGCTTGGCGTGGCAGGGCTGCGCCTCGCGAAGTTCCTGAACGATGTCTCTGCAGACAAATGCCCGACGCCGAGATAGCTGAAGAACTCACGCCGCCTTGAAGTCGAACGCATCCTTCCAGCGCACGAAGCGGCCCGTGGAGGGTGAGGGGAAATGCGCGGTGCACATGAGGGTGGAGGTGTCGCAGAAGCGGCCGAACAGCTCGCGCCGAGACCGTCCCGCCTGCGGTGAATCGTAGTCCGACATCATGCCGAACTCCGGATAGCGCGCCTGCAGCGGCGAGTGGATCATGTCGCCGGTGATGACGCAGTCGGCGCCTGATTTGCCGACCTGCACGGAGTAGTGGTCGATGGTGTGACCTGGTGTGGGGATGAGGGTGACGAGATCGTTGAAGGCGTGCGCGCTCTTGACGATGTCGACGCGGTTCGCCGCCACGATGGGCAGCACGGAGTCGGTGACCCACGGGCACGCCGCCGGATCGTCCTTCTGCCGCTGCGTCCAGTGCGCGAGCTCGCGATCGGCGAACACGTAGCGCGCCTTGGGGAAGGTCGGCACCCAGCGCCCGTCCTGGAGCCGCGTGTTCCAGCCCACGTGGTCGACGTGCAGGTGCGTGCACATGACGAAGTCGATGTCGTTGATGCTCAACCCCGTGGCCGCCAGGCCCTTCTCGAACCGGTCGGACTTCATCATGTTCCAGAACGGGCGGGCGGGGCGCGGCTTGTCGTTGCCCACGCAGGTATCGATCAGGATGTTGTGGTGCGGCGTCTGCACCAGGTAGCTCTGGATGCAGAGCATGAGCTCGTCCTTGGGGCTCATGAACCTCGGCTGCAGCCACGCGCGGTTCTCCTCCAGCACCTCCTTGGTCAGGGCCGGGAAGAACTTCAGCATCTCGAAGAACGGCCCCTCCTGCTCGACGATGCGGTGGATGGTGGTGTTGCCCACTTTGATGGGGTCGGGCATGGGTCGGTTCCTCTCCGGGCAATGTTTGTGCGAGGAGCGAATGGTAGCCTCGCGGCGATTGCGCGACTACACGATGTTTGCAACCCTACCCCCGCGTGGCGTAGGGGGTCAGACCCCTCGCCTCGATGCTAGCTTGAAGCAGCGACCGTTGCAGCGAGGGGTCTGACCCCCTCATGACGCGCAGGGGATGGAGGAAGCAGCATGGCCGCCAGGATCATCGTCGTGCCGCCGTCGGCAGAGACCGGCGCGATCGCCCGCGAGATGGCGCCGGCCGGGTTCGAGCTGGTGCTGGCGCGCGGCGGCGGCGCGGAGCTCGAAGCCGCGCTGGGGCCGGCCGAGTACATGGTCTGCTACCCCAACGTGGCGATGCACGATCCCTTCTACCGCGCAGCGCCGCGGCTGAAGCTGGTGCAGCTCCTGAGCGCCGGCTATGACGCCGTCGATCTGGAGGCGGCGCGGCGGGCCAAGGTGCCGGTATCCAACAACGGCGGCGCCAACGCCATCTCGGTCGCCGAGCACGCGATCATGCTGATGCTCACCGTGGCGCGCAAAGTCGTGTGGCAGCACGCCAACGTGTCGGGCGGGCGCTGGCGCGGCAACGGCCCGGCGCCACGCATGTACGAGCTCTTCGACAAGACGCTCGGCATCGTCGGCCTCGGCACCATCGGCAAGAAGGTGGCGCGGCTGGCGAAAGCCTTCGGAATGCGGGTGCAGTACTACGACATCCTCAGGCTGAGCGAGGATGC
>VBAB01000243.1 GCA_005888525.1 Alphaproteobacteria bacterium | reverse complement strand
CCCTGCACCGGGAACATGGAGAAGAACTGATCGTCGAAGTGATAGTAGTAGGGGAGCGTCAGTATCGCGCGCCGGCTGGCGAAGTCCGTGACCCAATAGTGCGGAATGTCGTCGGCGAGCCCGTTGCCCATGTAGGCGTAGCCCGCGTCGATCAGCAGGTCCATGGTGTTGGGGCTGATCGTGCCGCCGGCAAACGGGTCCTTCTGCCTCGGCAACGAGAACCAGCCCGCCGGCCTACGTCCCGTAATCCTAGTCAAGACTTCCGTCGTGAGGTCCAGGCGGGCCTTCTCCTCCGCGCGGGGGAGAGCGCTCACGTCCTCGTGCTTGAAGCCATGCGCCGCCACCTCGTGTCCACGCTCGACGAGCGCCTTGATCCTGCGCGGATAGATCTCGGCGGTGACGGCAGGCACGGCAAACGTCGCCCTGAGCCCATGTTTGTCGAGCTGCTCCAAGACGAGATCGAGCCCTTGGTTCGCCCCGAACTCCGCCGGCGCACTTTTGATGTCCCGCACCCCGATGCCCTCGGGACCGCTGGCGACGCTCAAGTCGACGACGATGTGGACCGCGCAGCGCCCGCCCGCGGGCCACCTGAGGTCCGCATCTGCGAGGCTCTTCTCATCCGAGATCGTGTAGGCGTCCTTCCAGGGCATGGCACCCAACTCCGATAGCCTCTGCTCACGCCGTGACGCGTCTTGCCGGATGCTTGTCGAGGCAATGGCGCGCCACCTCCTCGCAGGTCGCAAACCAAACGCCAGGCAGCGTCTTCATGCGCGCGATCAGCCGGTCCAGCATCGCAATGCGCAAGGCGCGCCCGGACACGAACGGGTGCAGGCAGATGTTGAGATAGCCGCCCTGCCGATACTGCTGCAGGAAAGCCGCCCACCACATGTCGAACACGCGATCGGTGTCCGAGAGGCGCTGCTCGGTGTTGGCGGAAGCATACCAGGCGAAGCTGAAGAACATGGCGTCGTCGATGGCAAAGTGGAATGGCAGCTCGAGCAGATAGGGCACGCCCTGGCTGTCCAGTTGGTAATAGGGCCGGTGATCGGCCGCACCGTGGGAGTTGTAGATGTAGCCCTCGTCTCGCAGCAGCTGCGGTGTGTGGTGGCTGCGCGAGCCGACGGGGCGGTGGCCGCTGAACTTCTCCAGCGCGGCTGCGGTCTTGCGCAGATGCTCGCGCTCGAGCTCCGGCTCCTTCGGCACGCGGTGCTCCCACATGTGGTCGGCAAGCTCGTGCCCGCTTCTGACGGCGGCTCTGAGCGCCTGCGGGTAGAGCTCGCAAATGCGGCCAACAGTGAAGACCGTTGCCTTGATGCCGTGCTGGTCGAACAGCTCGATCAGGCGCCAGATGCCGACACGGCCTCCGAACTCGCCCTTGGCGAGCTGCATCGGCGGCTCATTGTGGAGACGCCGCAGCAACATGGCGTCGAAGTCGGCCGTGAAGTTGACGGCGATGCGCATGCCGTTCGGCCAAGCGAGATTGTCGATCCTTTGCCAACGCGCGGCGTAGCCTTCAGCGACACCCTTCAGATCGGCAATTTCCTGACGGAGGCTGTCAGCCATGGCGAGCCCAAATTCCGGAAGAGATTCCTGCGACTTTAGTCCTGCACGCGACGGACGTAGAGACAATTCTCGTCCCATCCCCGCGCATTCTCGATGGGGCCTGCCGGAAACCCAGTGACGGACACCCCCTGGGCAACCAGGAAGATAATGCGTAGATTGGCAGAACCCGAGGGCAGGGTCGGTCTCATTCGGCTCTGACCTGAGGCAAAAAAGAAAGTTATCCGTTGCGCATGGAGTGCTGCCCTTTGTCCGACGGGGGTGGCTGACATATCCGGCGTTCTCCATGCGCGGTCGAAGGGGAAACGCCATGGCCATCTTGCAAGCCGGGTTCATCTCGGTGCCGTTCTCCATTCTCTGCCGCGGGACACGTTCTCGCGGTGCCAGCCGTGCTGCCAAGACGCGCCGGCACATTCTTGCGCTCGTCGCTCTCGCGCTGACGATCGCATCCCCGTTCCCGGCCAGGGCAACGGGCCCGGAAGGGCAGCTCACCTGGGGTGTGCACGTATCTCTGGCGCCGACGTGGTTCGACCCCGCCGAGATGTCGGGCATCATCACGCCGTACATGGTGTACTACGCGCTGCACGACGGCTTGGTGAAGGCCATGCCGGGTCAACCATTCGCCCCGAGCCTTGCCAAGTCGTGGGCCGCTTCCGACGATGGCCTCGTGTACGAGTTTATCCTGCGCGACGGCGTGAAATTTCACAACGGCGAGCCGGTGACGGCGGAGGACGTGAAGTTCTCGTATGAGAGGTACAGGGGCGCTGCGAACAAAGCGCTGAAGGACCGGGTCGCAGCGGTCGAGACCCCCGACGCCAAACGCGTCCTCTTCAAGCTCAAGCAGCCCTGGCCGGACTTCATGACCTTCTATACGAGCGCCACCGCTGCATCGTGGATTGTGCCGAAGAAGTACGTCGAGCAGGTCGGCGACGAGGGTTTCAAGAAGGCGCCCGTTGGTGCCGGCCCCTATAAATTCGTCTCATTTACGCCGGGCCTGGAGCTGACCATGGAGGCCTTCGATGAGTATTGGCGCAAGCCGCCCAACGTAAAGCGACTGGTGTTCAGGGTGATCCCCGACGAGTCCACGCGGCTGGCTGCCCTCAAGCGCAGCGAGATCGATATTGCCTACTCGATCCGCGGCGAGCTCGCCGAGGAGCTGCAGCGCACCAAGGGGCTCACCCTCAAGCCGACCGTCATCCAGGCGGCATTCTGGCTCTACTTCCCCGACCAGTGGGATGCGAAATCGCCATGGCATGACCAACGCGTGCGGCTCGCCGCCAGCCTGGCCGTCGACCACAAGACCATCAACCAGGCACTGACCCTTGGCTTCTCCAGGATCACCGGAAGCATCATTCCCGACACCTTCGACTTCTACTGGAAGCCGCCGGCCCCCGTCTACGATCCGGCCAAGGCCAAGCAACTCCTGGTCGAGGCGGGTCATCCCAATGGTTTCGATGCGGGCGAATACTACTGCGATGTCTCATATGCGAATTTGGCCGAGGCCGTGCTCAACAACCTCCAGGCCGTAGGCATACGCGCCAGGCTGCGCCCGCTCGAGCGGGCAGCCTTCTTCAAGGGATATGCGGAGAAGAGCTTCAAGAACGTCATCCAGGGTGCCAGCGGCGCCTTCGGCAACACTGCCACGCGTCTGGAGTCCTTCGTGGCAAAAGGCGGCACTTACGTCTACGGCAGCTACCCCGACATCGATGCGCTGTTCCAACAGCAGGAGTCCGAGCTCGATGCCAAGAAGCGCGCGGCGATGCTGGACAAGATCCAGCAGCTCGTGCACGAGCGCACGATCTACGCGCATCTCTGGCAGCTGGCCTTCCTCAACGGCGCCGGCCCCCACGTTGGGGAATCGGGGCTAGGTCTGATCGCCGGGCACGCCTACTCGGCGCCATACGAGGACGTCACGCTGACTGGCAAATAACAGCGGCGCAGACAGTGAGGACAGCATGGCGCGTTACATCCTCCGGCGGCTGACCTACTCGGTGGTCTCGCTGCTTCTCCTGTCGCTGACCATCTTCCTGTTCGTGCGCGTGACCGGCGATCCAACCACGTTGCTGGTGGAGCCCGGGGCCAGCCAGGCGGATATCGACGCAATTCGCGAGCGGTTCGGTCTCGATCAGCCGATCTGGGTGCAGTACTGGAGCTTCATGGCGAGCCTCGCGCAGGGGGACTTCGGCCAGTCGTTCTACTACCGCACGCCGGTCTTCGAGCTCTACCTCTCGCGTTTGCCGAACTCGCTGCTGCTGGCGTTGGCGGCGATGGCCTTCTCGCGTGCGCGTGGGCCGCTTCTGGGATCGGGCGGGCAAGGTGTTCTCGCTGCTCGGTCTCTCGCTCCCGTCGTTCTGGGTCGGTCTCGTGCTGATCCTCTTCTTCTCCGTGTACCTGGAGTGGTTGCCGTCGTCGGGTTCGGGCACCGCGCTGCACCTGATCATGCCGGCCTTCGCGCTGGGGTGGTACTTCGCCGCCGCCCACATGCGGCTCACGCGCTCCTCGATGCTCGAGGTTCTGGGCTCGGAGTACATCAAGCTCGCCCGCCTCAAGGGCCTTCCCGAGTCCCTCGTCATCTGCAAGCACGCGTTCAAGAACGCGCTAATCCCGGTACTGACCCTGGCAGGGATCAACCTCGTCATCATGATCAATGTGGCCGTGGTCGTGGAGACGGTGTTCGCCTGGCCCGGCATCGGGCGGCTGCTGTACGAGGGCATCACGTTTCGCGACTTCCCCGTCGTCCAGGCCGTGGTGCTGCTGGGCGGCATCATGATCGTGGCGGTGAACCTGCTGATCGACATCCTTTACGCCGTAATCGATCCGCGCATCCGACTCGAGAGGTGACGGCATGAGCCTGCAAACAGAAGCCGTCGGCCTGCCTTCGCGCTTCGACATCATCCGGATCGAGGGCTTCCCGCTGCTGCCGGTGCTCATCCTCGGCGGCATCGCTTTCGTGGCAATCTTCGCGAACGTGCTCGCGCCCTACGATCCGGAGATCGGCAGCCTTGCCGCGCGCTTCCGCCCGCCTGCCTGGCAGGTCGGCGGCAGCGGCGAGCATCTCCTCGGCACCGATCATCTGGGACGCGACGTGCTCTCCCGGCTCATCTTCGGCGCCAGGGTCTCGATGGTGGTGGGCTTCACCGCGGTGATCGTAGCGGGCGTCATCGGGACAGGGCTGGGTATCGTCTCTGGGTTCCTCGGTGGCTGGGTCGACCAGGTCATCATGCGCATCACCGACACGTGGCTGGCACTGCCGGCGCTCACCTTCGCCATCTTCCTGACGGCCATCGTGGGACCCAGCGAGATGAATATCGTCATCATCCTGGGCGCGGTCTACTGGACGCGCTACGCGCGCGTCATTCGCGGCGAGGTGCTTTCGCTCAAGGAGCGGGAGTTCGTGAAGCTGGCCATCGTGGCTGGATGCTCCAAGCGGACCATCATGGCCCGCCACATCCTGCCCAACGTCCTCAACTCGGCAATCGTGCTGGGCACGCTGATGCTCGGCGTGGTCATCGTCACCGAGGCGGCGCTGTCCTTCCTGGGTGTGGGCGTGCCTCCTCCCAAGCCCGCCTGGGGCTTGATGCTCGCCGACGGCAAGAAGGGCATGATGGTCGGCTACTGGTGGCTCACCGTGCTGCCGGGCGTCTGCATCATGCTCATGGTGCTCTCGGCCAACCTCATCGGTGATTGGCTCCGTGTCAAACTCGACCCGCAGCTCCGTCAGCTCTGAGCCGCAATGAGCACCCACCCGCTGCTGCAGATCGACAACCTCTCCACCCACTACGTCTCCGCACGTGGAACGCGGGTCGTACGCGCCGTCGACGATGTCTCGTTGCGCATCGATGCCGGAGAGACCTTGGGCATCGTCGGCGAGTCCGGTTCGGGCAAGAGCACGCTGGCACTTACCATCCTTCGCCTCTTGCCGCCGGCGGCACGGGTGGCCAGCGGCCGGATGCTGTTCGAGGGCGAGGATCTGCTGGCGAAATCCGACGCCGAAATGCGCCGCGTGCGGGGCAAGCGCATCGCCATGATCCTGCAGGATCCCATGGCCTCGCTGAACCCGCTTTTCAGCATCGGCGACCAGGTGGCCGAACCGATCCGCGTGCACGAAGGAGTTGGGCGGGCCGCGGCGTGGAGCCGGGCGCGCGAATTGCTGAAGGCGGTGCGCATCCCCTCTCCGCAGACGCGATTGCTGCAGCATCCGCACGAGATGTCGGGCGGCATGCGCCAGCGCATCGTCGGCGCCATCGGCATCTCCTGCGAGCCGCGACTGCTCATCGCCGACGAACCGACCACCAGCCTCGACCTGACGATCCAGGCCCAGTATCTCAACCTCTTGCGTGAGCTGCAGCGCGCGCACGGCCTCGCCTTGATCTTCATTACCCACAACCTCGGCATCGTCGCCAAGATGTGCGACCAGCTGGCGGTGATGTATGCGGGCCGCGTGGTGGAGTCGGGGCCGGTGCGGCAGATTTTCAATGCGCCTGCGCATCCCTACACCCAAGCCCTGCTCAACTCGATCCCGCGCATGAGCGACAATCGCAACCGGCTCGCCGCCATCGACGGGCAGCCACCCGATTTGGTCGCGCTGCCGCCCGGGTGCGCCTTCGCCCCGCGCTGCCCGAGCGCCTTCGACCGCTGTCGCGAGTCGCCGCCGTCGCAGCTCACATTCGGCGATCAACGTACGGTACGCTGCTGGCTGGCAGACGCCGGCTCCGACGCCGCGGACAGCCAAGTGCGCAAAGGAGCGGCTTGATGGTCGTGCTGGAGGCGGCCGGACTGAGCAAGCACTTCCGGGCCCGGCGCGGGTTCTTCGGCGGCGATCGCGGCAACGTGCGCGCCGTCGATGGCATCTCATTCGCGATCGAGAGTGGGCGAACGCTCGGCGTGGTCGGCGAATCCGGATGCGGCAAGACCACGACCGCCAAGCTCGTGCTGGGGCTCGAGGAGCCGACCGGGGGCAGCATCCGCTTCGAGGGGCAGGATCTGCATGCGCTCGACGCTGCCGCGCGTCGGCACTATCGCAAATCCGTGCAGGCCGTGTTCCAGGACCCCTACGCCTCGCTCAACCCGCGCATGCGCATCAGCGCGATCATCGCCGAGCCGCTCACCACCAACGAGCGCCTCACGGCGGGCGAGGTACGCGGGCACGTCCTGCGCCTGCTCGATCTGGTCGGCCTTCCGAACCGCTCGGCGGACCTATTCCCCCACGAGTTCTCGGGCGGTCAGCGGCAGCGCATCGCCATCGCACGGGCACTGGCCCTGTCACCCAAGCTGGTCGTGCTCGACGAGCCCGTCTCCGCTCTCGATGTCTCGATCCGCGCCCAGATCCTGAACCTGCTGCGCGATCTCCAGGCGGAGCTGGGTCTCTCCTATCTGTTCATCGCCCACGATCTCGCGGCTGTCGCACACATGAGCCACGCGATTGCGGTCATGTACCTCGGCAAGATCGTCGAGAGCGGCGAGGCCCAAACGCTCGCCCGCGCGCCGAAGCATCCGTATACGCAGGCGCTCTTCTCGGCGGCGCTGCCGAGCCATCCCGAGGATCGGCGGGAGGAGATTGTCCTGTCCGGCGAGGTGCCGAGCCCGCTGCGTCCCCCGCCCGGCTGCCACTTTCATCCGCGCTGCCCTCATGCGATGGCGCGCTGTGGGAAACAGGCGCCGGCACTCGATGACGTGGACGGCCGCCTGGTGGCCTGCCACCTCTACGGCGCGAGCACAGCAGCAGCGGCAGCCTAGATCGGTCGATAGGCGGGGTTGGCGATCGTCAGCCCATGAAGCCGAGGATCGCGGTGGCGACCTCATCGGGCTTATCAAGCTCGGCCAAATGCCCCGCGCCGGCGATGATTCTCGTCTCGGTCCTGGCCTTGATCGCATTGGCGATGGTGGCGGCGTAGCTCCTGGGCATCAGCCGATCCTTCTCGCCCCAAAGGATCAGGGTGGGTGCGTTGATGAGCGGAAGGCGCCGCTCGAGCTTGGTATTGCCCAGCGGCCAGAAGATGCGGGCCGCAGCCTCGGCCGCGCGCGTCTGCTCGATGGGCCACTCGATCGAGTTGGCGCCGGCCGGCATCTCCTTCAGCTTCTTGTAGATTTCGGGGTCGGCCGTCATGAGGCCGGCGATATCGTCCGGCTTCTGCGCCCACGGGTCGGTGGCTGGGTCCTTCTCGTCGAACAGGCCGAAGGGCGCGATCAACGCCAGCCGCTTGACCTTGTCCGGCCAGATCGCCGCCACCTCGGCAGCGAACGAGCCACCGACCGAGCTGCCGACCAGATCGGCGCCGGCCAAATCCGCCTTGTCGACGAGATCGCGGACCGCGAGCAACCAGTCGAGATGGCTGTCGAGTATCGTGTGTCCGCGGTCGCCGCCGGGAAAGCCAGGGAGCGAAGGGACGATTACCGTGCGGGTCTCGGCCAGGCGATCGAGGAACGGGACCCAGCGAGGAAGCCCGCCATAGCCGGCAAGGAATCCAATCCTGGGCCCGGTGCCCTTGCGCCAGACGCGCGTCGCAAAGCCATTGATGTCGATGATTGACGTGTCTGGCTCGTTCAAGCTCTCCACTCCGGTTTGGGCAAGCAGCGGGGTCGCCTCAGACTTTCACTCGGCGGCGGTTGCCGGCGTGAAAGCCGGCAGGGTCGCCCGCTGCCGCCGCTCCATCGGCTGCGGCCACCAGCGGTTCTCCCACTCGGCAAACAGGGGCTTGAGCTTCGGCATCACCTTCTCGGCAAACAGGCGCGTATTGTACTTGGTGACGTCCTTCGACATGTTGCCGAACTGCATGAGCAGCATGAGCTGTCCGACGTTCAGGGTCGTAGCAAGCTCGCGCAGCTGCTCGACGACGTCGTCCGGCGAGCCGACAATGACGTAACCGTTGTCGACGATCCCCTTCATGTCGCGGGCAAGCGATTGCATCTTCTGCGCCGAGGAGGCGTTGGTTGCGGGCCCGCTCGCCGTCTTGCCTTGGGCTGCGATCTTGATCTGGCTCTCGATGCCGGCGCGTTGGGTGGCCTCGGTCACGTAGCCGGGTGGCCCGGCAAACCGCACGTCGACGTGCAGGCAGCGACCGTAGAAATACTCCGCGGGGCCCGTGTAGAGGTCGAGCGCCTGCTGCCGGGTCTCGGCCACACCGACCACCTGAGCGAAGCCCGCGCGGTAGGGATTGCGATCCTTGCCGAGCCGGGCCATCTCCTCCCAGAACCCCTTCATGACGTTCTGGGCCATCTTGTAGCCGTAGTAGGAGAGATAGCAGAACACGTAGTCCATCTCGGCCGCCCAGCGCCACGTCTCGACCGAGCCGGCGCCCGGGATCCAGATCGGGGGATGCGGCTGCTGGATCGGCCGTGGCCAGATGTTGACGTAGCGCTGCTGATTGTAACGGCCGTTGAAGGCGAACGTCTCTTTCTCGGTCCACGCGCGCAGGACCAGGTCATGAGCCTCGTAGTAGCGGTCGCGCAGCTGACTGGGATTGGTGCCATAGGCATACGTCGTGTCCATCGGCGTGCCGACCGGGAAGCCGGCGATGAGCCGACCGCCCGAGATGCAGTC
>VBAB01000242.1 GCA_005888525.1 Alphaproteobacteria bacterium | reverse complement strand
CGGTGTCAACCGAACCTCGCCGACATTGCGTGTAAAGAGGCTGTCGGCCTGAAGACCGGCGCGGTGGAGAAGATCGAGAGGGGATAAAGAGTCCTTACTGGGGCTTTGCGCCATGGTCAGACGCCTCAGCAGCAAGGGTGCTGGCATTGCCAGCACCCACTCACGTCAACCAGTTCAGTGAAATACCCCGAAGAGATGCAGGAGGATGATGACGAAGATCGGGACGCCTGCCAGCCACAAGATGATGTCACGAAACATGGTGCTTCCTTTCTAGCGGGTCGGGGTCGGGTAACGGCGGTTGGGCCCAAAATCGAACCGAGCCGGGATGGAATTGTCCCGATGATGCCCGCCACGGAGGGCGGCCCACCATGCGGCGCCCAACGAGAGGATGAGACTTGCCGCGGTTGCAAAACCGGTGAGAACCGCCGCCCGTCTGGCTTTGTCCGCTGCTTCGCGGCCAGCATTTACGGCTTCATTGACACGCCCGTTGCGCCACGAGCTGCGCGAGATAGGTGCGGTTGGGTCCCGACAGCGTGCCGCTCGCGACCGCACTCGCGACGATGCGGGACATCTCAGCGCGGGTCTCGTCACCACCCTGCGCCGTCCGTCGGATGCCGCTAGCCGGGGCCGTAGCGGCAGAGGCGGAAGCCGCTGGTGGGGCTGCTCCTGCTTGGGCGCTGGTGGGCCGCACCATCGTGTCCAGGATCGCATCCATAGGATCGTTGGTAGACGTTATCGCGCTGGTGGCCGATTGGCCCGCTACCTGGGCGCCGGTCTGCGCGACATTACCGGCTGCGGAAAGGAGGAGGGCGGCCCCGATCAGCACGCCCACGGCCCACACGAGGCCGCCATGGAGACCATCGCGGAACTCGATCTCGTGCTCGGTCGGCTCGTGCCACCGTGAGCGCATTCGGCCAGCCACATAGCCGCCGGCCATGAAGGCGCCGATCTGCTGCGCCAACACCCATTTCTCTGTGATGTCCCTTGATGCGATCTTAACCGGCAAACGCCCGATAAGCCGCCCTCAGCGCTTTCAGCGCACGCTGGGAAGCAAAACAGCCCCGAACGTTGTCGACGTTGGTCCCGGAACCAAGTGGGCCAACCCCGTCAAAAAGCGGGACGTTGACGCGCTAGTAAGCTCAGAACCCGATATTGAGGAAGCCTTCAACCGCGGTGGTTGGAAAGCTGCGGCGGTTATTCTCTATCGCGACCATTTGCTCGAAGCCGGCCTCGATCCCACCGAGCTGCAAGGCAAGGATCTATCTTGCACTTGCAAGCTTACCGACCCGTGCCACGCCGATGTGCTTATTGAACTCGCCAATGCGTGACATCGCCTCCTGGGATCGGCGAATGGACCGGTCGTGATGCAGTTGGCAAGACTTGCACTCTTCGTCACCCAGCAAGGAGCGCTTTTCAGCTCGACGTGTTGGAATTGGCCAAACCCATTACGGCGGCCATGCGTCAAGTGGCCGACCACGCGAGACCGCGGCTATTGGAGCGGATCGGGCCTGCCGCAAGTCGCGGAGCTGCGCCTGAGTGAGCGTGAAATCACTCGTGCGCGTGGCCCGCGGCACACCGAACCTTCGTGACAGTCAGCCAATAACACTGGGTGTCATGTTGGAGCTTGGAACGGCGCGGCATGGCCAACGTTGCTTTTTTGCATACCAATGTGAAAGGAACCGACGATGGACAAAGAGCATGTGAAAGGCGCCTACGATAAGACCAAGGGCGCGGTGAAGGACACAATCGGCAAGATGACGGGCGATAAGAAGCGGCAGGCCGAAGGCAAAGTCGACAAGGCCAAAGGCTCCGCACACCAGGCGGTGGGCGACATAAAGGACGCGGCGCGCAAGGCAAGCGAGCACGATTGAACTGAGCCGCCGCAAGTAGGCGACGACCATATGGGGCGCCTCGTAAGGAGGCGCCCCCGACTAGCGTGGCAATTGGTCTTTACCGGCGACGATCGCCGCGATATCCAAAGCCCCCGCACTCACGACGATATCGGGAGCAATTGCCTTCTCCGACCTCTCTGCGCTCGCGCTTGAATTCGCACGCGCGCTGCAACCGCCGGCAGTAGCCCCAGCCCTGTGTCTTCTGAACGAGACTTGCCTCGGGTTGAGATGTTGCACCGGAAAGCGGGGCGGCAGACGTGGGAAGCGCTCCTATCCCAGCGCCGACAGCAACCAACATTCCTAGAACGATATTTCGCATGGATCCTCCAATGGACTGTGACGTTCGAGCTGCTTCGGCATTTGGCATGGTTCGCCGCAGCACCTTGCTCTCCCCCTCAATGCGTCGGTGCGCCGATCGTTCCGACAATCAGTGATCAGTTGAATTAGGCCCGGCGGCAACAGCGGATCACGCTTATGCGCTCCTTGTGTGAGCCCGACGCACCTCAGCGGACCCTCTGATTCCGGAAGAAACGCTGCAGCGCCATGAACTTCCGCGTCGGTCGAGTCGAGGATGGGCGCGGTAGCTTGGGGCCTATGGCCAGCGCTCCATTTCCCATCCGATGTGTCAACTGCCCTCTCAAGTCTCGCGCGCGCGTTCGGCCGGAACCAATAATAGCAGGCAAACAGCGGCGGGCGTGGCAAACACTCATCAGCTCTGCCACTAGCCTCAGACATCTGCCGGAATTGCATGCCTGCACCTGAAATTCTGCTGCTGGCTGAAGGTTGATATCGGTCGACGTCAACGGTATTCCTGGGCCAAGCAACAAACGTCAGGGATCGGAAACGCAATGTGGATCATCATTCGAACGCTCAAAGGCAAGAACTGTTTCTTGACGCGATCAGGCCAGTGGAGTCAGGATCGCAACGACGCTGAACGCTTCGATCAATTCGATTACGCCGTTTACTGCCGTGACAAGGAAATTGACCCACGTGAACGACGCGGCGTAGGTGTCGTGAAATTCGCCTAGCTGCTTCTGACGTCGCACGTCGCTCCTCTCAGACTGCGCTAGGTGTACGGTCTGCCTCCTAGCGGCCCCTTACGCGCGGCAGATCTGGCTACCTCAGTCTGCCTTGATGCTGTTGTCGCGCACGAGCGCGCTCCAGCGCCGGATCAGCTCCTGCCTTGAGCCCCACATCAAGGCCGCATAGGTTCAGCTACTGAGAACGCGTAAGCGGGACATCACCCCCATCGATGCGGTCCACTGAGCGGCGCCCTTTTCCCCACCGCCGGGGCCTGATCATCGTCACTACGTTGGCCACTGCCTACGTCGCCAGCCATTTTTTTCGCGCCTCCAACGTCACCATCGGCCTGGACCTGATGCGCGACCTGTCCATCGGGCCGGAAGCCCTGGGTGGACTTACAGGCGCCTTCTTCTTCGGCTTCGCCGCCATGCAGATCCCCTGCGGCTTCCTCTTCGACCGTTACGGCCCACGCCGTACCGTAGTCGGCATGCTCATCCTCGCCACCTTCGGCGGCATCGTCTTCACCCTGGCGCCGACCTGGCCGATCCTGCTGACCGGCCGTGTGCTGATGGGCGCCGGCTTCGGCGTCATGCTCGTCGGCAGCATGGTGGTGATCTCCCGCTGGTTCCCGCCGGATCGTTTCTCCACCCTCACCGCCATGGTCTTGTCCATCGGACTGCTGGGCAACTTGGCCGCCACCACTCCACTGGCCTGGGCCTCGCAGGCCATCGGCTGGCGCGTCGTGTTCGGCGCCGCCGTTGTCTTCACCGCACTCGCCACCATCGCCGTCTGGTTGGTAGTGCGCGACGCCCCTCCCGGCCACCCCTTCCTGGCCCGAACCCCTGAGCCACCGCGCCAGATGCTGCAAGGCCTGATGGAGGTGCTGCGTAACCCCCGCCTCAAGCCCATTCTGGCACTTAATTTTTGCAACTACGCCTGCACTTTCACCGTGCAGGGCTTGTGGGGCGGCCCGTTCCTGCGCGAGGTGCATGGCCTGAGGCCCATCGAAGCCGGCAACGTCCTGTTCGTCGCCGTCATCGCCTACCAAGTTGGTATGCTCGCCTTCGGCCCGCTGGACCGCCTGCTGAACACGCGCAAATGGATCGCCATTGGCGGTAGCTTGGTGATCATTTCCATCCTCGCCACCCTGGCCCTCGCGTCCCACCCGCCAATCTGGGTCCCCATCGGTGCCATCCTCGGCATCGGCTTCTTCAGCGCCTCCGCCACCATGGTGATGACGCATGCCCGCGGCATCTTCCCAGACCGCCTGATCGGTCGTGGCATAGCGACGATCAACACTTCCGTGATGCTCGGGGTTGCTTGCATGCAGACGTTTTCCGGCATCATCGTCGGCGCGTTCGAACCGCTGGCCGATGGCACACGCACTGAAACCGCATACCGTGTTCTGTTCGGAGTGCTCACCATAGTGCTCACCGTCGCCGTCGCGATCTACAGCCGCTCGCTGGACGTCAGGCCCAGAGACGAAATGCGTGGCGGCGATGCCGAGCTTAGGCCGTGAACCCATATAAGCTGCAGCCTGACGATGGCGCGCGTGTCGATGCTAAAGGCCGAGAACGAGCTACCGGACCTGCGCCGCCAGGGACTGGAAGAGCGTGCTGGCGCGGATGTTTCGGTCTGCTGCGTGAGCACAGCAGCGCTCGCCGACCGCGTTGTCGAGCTGATGCCGTTGGAGACGTTCCAGACCGTGCAGCCAGTGGCGGGCTCGACGAAGCCCGTCACGTAGAGCCACTCGAAGCGATGATGCCCGAGCGCAACGGGACGCTCGCCGATCGGCGCCCACACGCCACGCGTGATCGCCTTCAGGCCGATGCGAAGCTCATCCGCCCAGATCTCGACTGCGGCGCCCGGATGCTTGCGCCGTTCATCGGCGGGTTGTCGTTGACCTCTGGCTGGCGAATCGCTGCAGCGGCGGCATCGCCGTGGCCTGGCTCTCCTTACAAGCATGGGCTCACCTGGTTGCCGAGGCAGGCCCTCTGTTGTTGCAGGCCAAACTCGCTGAATTCGAATCCATGTAAGTCATCGCGCCCTGGCACAGGGGAGAGCACAAATGCTGAGGGTGGGGCCGGTTGCTTTTGTCGTATCGCTGATCGCTGCGGCAAATAGCTTTGTTTCATTTGCTGCGATCGCCGAACCAGAGCACTCAGAACAGCCCGATCTCGTAGTCGTCACGCTTCCATCGCGATCACAGCTTGCTTCACCTGGCGCACTGAGCGACCCGACTGTGGGACCCTTGTCCCAATTTGCGATTGCCCGCGAGGCGCAGAAGGAGCTGCGCCGCTTGGGATGCTACGAGGGCGAGAGCAGCGGCATATGGACGCCATCCAGCCGCTTGGCCGCCCAACGCTTTGTCGATCGGGTCAACGCTAAGTTACCCGCCGACAAACCGGACGAGATCTTGTTAGCGCTCTTGCGCGATCAATCGGGCGCCATCTGCGGGCAATGCCAACGCGACGAGGCACGTGATCCGTCGGGTCGTTGCATGCCCACAGCACTGATCAAGGCTTCGACACCGCGTTCCCTTGCGACCTACTCGACTTCGGATAGCCGCCGAGCTGACCAAGCGCCGGCGGATCAGACGGAGACTTTGCGGGAGACGACGCCCAGTCGCCGACCCTTGCGTCCGACCGATTCCGCAACGAAGTCCTGGAGTCGTTGGATCAAGAAGGTGGACCGAGCAATTGGTCTGTATTGATTGGCGGCCTTCGCGCGCACTGCTACAGGACACTAGCTTCAGCAGTGTCAGTGAGGCCGGCTCTGCTGGCTCATCGTATGGCGACCGCAAGACAAGCAACCGAGCTGCGCCGCTGGACGGATCTGATCATCCACGGTGCCTTCCAGGCCCGCCTCCCCGAGCTGTGCCGACTGACAGCGGCCTCAAGGACATATGCGCTTCGCGTCGAGCCCAGTCGAAGGTTGCCAAGAAGCCGTCGCTGCGAAGGAAGCCCTGCGGGCAGCCCGCTTGAGATCCGGCATCGTGAACAAAGTCGGAAATACTCAGTGGATAAGTGCGTCAATTCATATTGAGGCGGGGCGCTCCGAGTGCCTCGCCGCCTGCCATCTGAGGCAGTGATGGCACCAGCCTTTCCGTGGTTTCCCAAAGGGTGATTAGCCGCCTGGCTTTGTCGAAGGCGCGGGTGAATGACATGTCCTGCCGAAGCGCTTGGTTGAAATAGGCGTCACCGAAATAGGTCCACCGTCGCCTATCCTCGCAGCCGAATGAGCTGCGGTCGGCGCGGGCGGCGGTGATCACTAACGTCGTCGGATTAGCAAGAGCACGAATGAAGCTACCCGAGTGGCACGCCGAGATGACGATGACCCGCCGCCTAATGCCGGAATCATCGAGCATTGTCTTGAGCTGTCCCGGGGTCAATTGCTGGAAGTGAAACCCCGGCAAATCTATCGTAAGCTCACCTTTGTCGCCATGAGAGGTCAGGAACAGGAAAGGGTATCCTTCCTGGTATCCATCACACGGCGGCCTAGATGCAGGAGCACGTGGTTGAGGTTCGAAACAGTGGCAAGTGGAACATCG
>VBAB01000241.1 GCA_005888525.1 Alphaproteobacteria bacterium | reverse complement strand
ACGGCCCGTCATCCTCGTTGCCAACAAGTGCGAGGGGCGCGCCGGCGCCGAGGGCTTCTACGATGCCTACCAGCTGGGGCTGGGCGAGCCGATCGCCATCTCCGCCGAGCACGGCGAGGGCTTGGGCGATCTCGTCGAAGCGGTGCTTGCGGCGCTCGGCCTGAAGCCTCTTCGCAAGCGCAAGAATGAGGTTGACGGCGAGCCCGAGGAGAGCCTCGATGCGAGCGCCAAGGACCGTCCCATCCGCCTTGCCATCGTCGGCCGTCCGAACTCCGGCAAGTCGACGCTGGTGAACGCGCTGCTGGGCGAGGAGCGGATGATCACCGGGCCGGAGCCGGGCCTCACCCGCGATGCCGTGGCCACCGATTTCGCCTGGGGCAACCGGCCGGTCCGCCTGTTCGACACGGCGGGGCTGAGGCGCAAGGCGCGTGTCAGCGAGTTGTCCGAGAAGCTCGCCGCGAGCGATGCCGTGCGCGCCATCCGCTTCGCCGAGGTCGTCGTGCTGCTCATCGATGCCGAGCATCCCTTCGAGAAGCAGGACCTCACGATCGGCGATCTCGTGGCGGACGAGGGGCGAGCTCTGGTCATCGCCGTCAACAAGTGGGATCTCGTAAGCAACAAGCAAAAGAAGCTCGAGGAGCTGCGAGAATTCATCAAGGACCGGCTGGCGCAGGTTGCAGGCATCTCCCTGGTCGCCATCTCCGCGCTCGCCGACCTCGGGCTCGACAGGCTGATGAGCGAGGTTTTTCGCAGCTACGAGATCTGGAATCGTCGCGTGCCGACCCCCCACCTCAACCGGTGGCTGGCCGAGGCGCTGGAGCGGCACGCTCCGCCAGCCTCGAAGGGGCGCCGGGTGAGGATCCGCTTCATGACCCAGGCCTCCGCGCGGCCGCCGACGTTCGTTGCCTTCTGTGCCCGTCCCGAAGCCCTGCCACAGGCCTACCTGCGCTATCTCACCAACAGCCTGCGCCAAGCCTTCGATCTACCGGGCGTGCCCATCCGCATCAAGCTGCGCAAGGGCGATGGCGGTTCGGGCCAGCCGTCTAGGGCCCCGCGCCGTTGCCGTTGGAACGATCGTCGTTGTGGTAGTGGGAACCAATGCGTCGGCTCTGCGAAGTCTGGCCGCCCTTGCGTCCCGCTGCCACGGCCAACGCCCGATTCTGTGCAAAGCTGCGATGCTGGGGCTTGACCGCACGTCCGCCTTTGCGCCCCGCCTCGGCCGCGAGGCCGCGATCCTGGGCGAAGCTGCGCTTCTCGTGCGGGACATTAGCCCCGCCCTTGCGGGCGATCTCGCGCTGCTTTTCCTGTTCCATGCTGGCAAAGCCGCGTAGTGATCCTGTGCCTTGGCTCTTGCTCTCGTGAGCCATGCCGTCGTCTCCTGTCTTGTTGCGATGCGACAGTATCGAGAGTCAACCATTGGCAGCGGTTGAGGTTCCCCGGCTTCGGGAGCCCGGGACGCGGCAGTTTGGCTGCAGGAAGCTCGAGCTGTGCCGTCAGGTCGGCAGGCGGCGCGCCTGTTTGCGCATGTCCTTCCAGGGATCGTCGACGTGGGCGAGCCGGTGCAGCAGGTTCGACACGCTGAACCGGTCCGGGCGCATCTCGGGCCCCAGCTCCTCCCAGGCGAGCGGCGTCGATACGGTTGCGCCGGGCCGCGCGCGCGCCGAATAGGCGGCGATCGCCGTCGCTCCGCGGCCGTTGCGCAGATAGTCCACGAAGATGCGCCGCCGCCGCGCCGTCTTCGAGGCGATAGCCAAGTAGCGCTGCGGGCTGTCCTTGGCCATCGCAACGGCAAGGCGGTGGGCGAAGTCCTTCACCGCGGCCCAGTCGGCATACGGCTTGAGCGGCGCGAAGACGTGCAGGCCTTTTCCGCCCGTCGTCTTGACGAAGCTGTCGAGGCCGAGGCGCTTCAGTCGGTCGCGCACCTCGAAGGCGGCGCCGACCAGGTCTGTCCAGTCTACCTCGGGTGCGGGGTCGAGATCGAAGGTGATGCCGTCGGGCTTCTCGATGGTATCGAGCTTGACACCCCACACGTGGATCTCGAGCACGGAGGCCTGCGTCAGCGAGATCAGGCCCTCGACGTCCTTGATGGCGAGCAGCTCCTCGCCGCCCTCCGGATCGCGGCCGCGGATGATGTGCTCGCTGATGCCCGCCCAGGCATGCTTCTGGAAGAAGCAGGTCTGCGTGATGCCGCCCGGACAGCGCACCAGCGCCAGCGGTCGGTCCACTACGTGCGGCGCAATCCACGGCCAGATTTCCGCGTAGAACTCGGCCAGGCCCTGCTTCGTCACGCCGACGTCCGGCCACAGCACGCGGTCGGGATGGGTGAGGGAGACGGGAAGCACAGTCGGGATCTTGGCGCTCCTGGAACTCATGGCGGGCTTCTCCGGAGCGACGTCGGCGGCCTGCTTGTCCTGGCGCAGTCCCTTGAATACGGCGTGGCGCACGATGCCATCTGCAGTCCAGCCGCGCAGCTCCACCTCCGCCACCAGCGACGGCTTCGTCCAGCGTACGTTGCGGCGAGCTTCCGCCGGCGGCGGCGCATCGAGCGCGGGGGCGTCGAGGCGGATCGCTTCCAGCCGGCGCCAGAGATCCTCGGCCACCGAGGTCGAGAAGCCCGACCCCACCCGGCCCGCATAGACGAGCCTGCCCTTGTCGTAATAGCCGAGCACCAGCGAGCCGACGACGCGGCGCTGGGTGGTGGAGGGCACATAGCCGATGATGACGAACTCGTCGCTGTCGACGCATTTCGACTTGAGCCAGCTCTTGGTCCGGCCGGAACGATAGGGCGCGCTCTTGAGCTTGGAGACGATGCCCTCGAGGCTCAGTCGGCAGGCATGCCTGAGCACCACCTCGCCGCGTTCGACAAAGTGCTCGCTGTACTTGAGCGGGCCGCCGTCGTGTCCGGCGAGCAGCCGGGCGAGCGCGGCCTTGCGGTCGAGCAGCGAGGCGCTCCTGAGGTCGGTGCCGTCGAGATGCAGGAGGTCGAACAGATAGTATTGGAAGCGATCGCTGCGGCCCTCGCTTAAGTCCGCCTGCAAGCCCGCGAAGTCCGGCGTGCCCCGTTCGTTTTCCACCGTCACCTCGCCGTCGAGGAAAGCGGTGACGATAGGGATAGCCTCGAGCGCCTTCTTCACGGACGGAAACTTTGTCGTCCAATCGAGTCCGCTGCGGGTCTTGAGCGTCACCCGGCCACGATCGACGCGGGCGAGCAGACGGTAGCCGTCGAACTTGATCTCGTGCACCCAGGCGTCGCCGGGTGGCGGACGACCGGCGAGCGAGGCAAGCTGCGGCTCGGTGAAGGACGGCAGCGCGCCCGGCTTGGCATGTGGAATGGGGTCAGGCCCCTCGCCGCGTACGGGGTCAGACCCCTCGGCAGCGCGCTTCGATTTTGGTCGAGGCGTTGCGGCGAGGGGTCTGACCCCGGCCTTCCGCCGGATCTTCACCTCGCTCGCCGCCACATCCTCGACGGTGCGGCCGGTCTTCACGGAGCGGGGCTTGCCCTCGAGCAGCCCCCCATCGCCGGACTCCAGCGCATGCTCGTCATGCGCCTTGATGAGCAGCCAGTTCTCCTTGCCGCCTTTGTCGCGTCCCTTCATGTGGACGAGATGCCACTTGCCTTTGAGCTTGGTGCCCTTCAGCTCGAACTCGAGGTGGCCTTTCGCCAGCTGCTTGTGGGGATCACCTTCGGTCGACCACTGCCCGCGGTCCCACACGATGACGCTGCCGGCGCCGTATTCGCCTTCGGGGATGCGCCCTTCGAACTCGGCGTAATCGAGCGGATGATCCTCGACGTGCACCGCCAAGCGCTTGTCATTGGGCGACAGGCTCGGACCCCTGGTCACGGCCCAGCTCTTCAGCACGCCATCGAGCTCGAGGCGCAAGTCGTAATGCAGCCGGCGCGCAGCGTGCTTTTGGACGACGAACAGATGCCCACTCTTGCGGGCGAGTTTGCCGCGCGGCTCCGCGGTGCGCGTGAAGTTGCGCTTCTTTGCATACTCGCGCAGTCCCGACGTCGCCACGGCAGCCTAGTGTCCTGATCGCGACATTCGTCTACATCTTTGGCAAGCTCGGAACGAATTTCGCGACCTGAATCGCACTAGGTTACCCAGCCTTCCTTATGCGTGCCTTGCCCTTGCGCGCGGCCTTCGGCTTGCTCTCGGACTGTTTGCTCTCCGCCTTCTTGGCTTCGGCCTTCTGGGCGCCCGACTTGGCGGCGCCTTTGGTCTCGCCCTCGACACTGCGCCGCAGCGCATCCATCAGGTTGATGACGTTGGTGGTGCGATGCGTCGGCTGCGGCTTGATCGGCATGCCCTTCTGTTTGGAGCGGATCAGCTCGATCAGGGCATTCTCGTAGCGGTCCTCGAACTGCTCCGGCTCGAATTTGCCCGACATCTTGGCGATGATGTGCTTGGCGAGCTCCAGCATCTCCTTGGGCAGGTCGACGTCCGGAATTTCGGCGAAATACCCGTCCGACGCGTGCACCTCGTTGGCGAAATGCAGGCTCGTCGCCACGATGCCCTTGCCGCGCGGCTCGAGCTTCAGAACGCGCTCGCGGCGGAACAGAACAGCGCGGGCGAGCCCGACCACCTTTTCGCTGCGCATCGCTTCCCGGATCACCGCAAAGGCTTCCTCACCAACTCGGTCCGTGGGTGCCAGATAATAGGGCGTATCGAGATAGAGCTTGTCGATCTCGGAGCTGGGCACGAAGCGCTCGATGTCGATGGTGTGATTGCTCTCGATCTGCACGGCCTTGAGCTCGTCGTCCTCGAGCATGATGTACTCGCCCTTGGCGACCTCGTAGCCTTTCGCCTGGTCCTCGGTCTGGACCGGGTCGCCGGTCTGCTCGTCGACGAACTGGCGCCGCACGCGGTTGCCGGTTTCGCGATTGAGCGTGCGAAAGGAAACGCGCTCGGAGGTCGTGGTCGCCGGATAGAGAGCAATCGGGCACGAGACGAGCGAAAGCTTGAGATAACCCTTCCAGTTGGGTCGTGGCGCCATGGGGGGCTCCGATACGCTGGTACTACTTCGCCAGCACAGACTATCCCAACTACACTTTAACGTCCCGCTTACGCTACTAGGTCGGACGATCCATTTGCCGGCCGAACGCGGGCCGTGCGGATGGAGTTCCCCAGCCAAGGCCTGGGCGGCTTGGGCTGTCTTTGCGTGGGAGCTCGCAACAAGAAATGACCCGCGGCTTGGGGGGACCGCGGGTCAAAGCGCGACTGGCGCGTGAGGGAAGCAGAAGGGGGGTTCTGCGCGCCGGTCGCAAGGAAAACGCAGTCGAGGGCGGCTGGTTCCGGGGTAAATCGGAAAAAAATCGGGGTCCTGGTTAGCGATTCTTCAACCGCCGGCCGGTATTGGTCGATTCCGGAGCAGACGTAACCCTTTGAAACGGTGCCCTAAAAATGCCCAGCGCCGGGCGGCGGCTTGCCAACTAGCCCTTTGCATTGTGCACCAAGGCCTTACATATTGCCCACACCGGCCCTCCCGGAGCATCCGGTTCCCGGCCCGAGACCATCACGCGGCCGTCGAAGAAGCGACCAGACCAGACCACAACGGAAGGGAGCGACCTGCACCATGCCCCTAGCTGAGCATATCGCCCCGCACCTGCCCAACCTGCGCCGCTTCGCGCGCCTGCTGACCGGAAGCCAGAAGGCCGGCGACACCGCAGTGGCCCGCCTCCTCGAGGCTATCGTGGCGGACGCCTCGGTGTACCCCGACCTGCCGCCTAGGGTCGCCCTTTACCAGTGCTTCTTGAGCGCCTTTACCACGCGCATGGAAGACCCGGCCGCGCAGGCGGATGAGATCGGCAGGACGGCAGCGCGGTCCTTGGCGGCCGTGCCGCTGCAGGCGCGGCAAGCCTTCCTGCTCGTCTCGGTGGAGGAGTTCGAGCGCAAGGAGGCGGCCCTGATCCTCGACGTGTCGGAGAGCAGGATAGATGACCTGCTGGAGCAAGCCAGCAAGGAGATCGGCAGGCAGATCGCCACCGACGTCCTCATCATCGAGGACGAGCCTCTCATCGCCATGGACCTGCAACGCATTCTGCAGGATCTCGGGCATCGCGTCACATCGATCGCGCGCACTCACAAGGACGCATTGAAGGCGGCCGCGCTACAAAAGCCTGGGTTGGTGCTGGCCGATATCAGATTGGCCGACGGCAGCTCCGGCCTCGATGCCGTCAACGACATCCTGGGGGCCTTCACGGTGCCGGTGGTGTTCGTCACCGCCTACCCGCAGAAGCTCATGACCGGCGAGCGGCCCGAGCCCACATTCCTCATCACCAAGCCGTTCCGCGAAGACGCCGTGAAGGCCATCATCAGCCAGGTGCTCTTCTTCGATCAGCAAGCGAGGCGGCGCACCAACGGCCGATCGGCCTTGACGAGCTGACCCTTGGGCTCCCGTGTGGGCTAGCCGAGGATCGCAGCGACTGCCGCG
The DNA here is from genome assembly GCA_005888525.1 of Alphaproteobacteria bacterium. GTDB lineage: Bacteria > Pseudomonadota > Alphaproteobacteria > Rhizobiales > Hyphomicrobiaceae > AWTP1-13. The sequence continues at coordinate 259 of VBAB01000241.1, read as the reverse complement.
AAAGCGATACCGCCGACGATTGTGACCAGCATCGTCACGAGGAAGGGCCATTTCGCTCGCGCGACTATTCGGCGTCTTTCCTCTTTCAACCAGTCACGGACGAAGTCCATTGTCGGCCACAGGGACTCCTGGCCGAGACCGGCAAACGTCTGCGTTCCCTCCCGCTTGTGGCGCGCATACTCGGATCGCACCTTGGAGTAGCCCAGTCGCGCAAGAGCCAGTCGGCAACGCGCGTCCTCCTGCGCCTTGACGACTATGG
>VBAB01000240.1 GCA_005888525.1 Alphaproteobacteria bacterium | reverse complement strand
GACGCCTGCATATTCGCCTTCCGAGTTCTCGCGCACGATCACCCAGTCGAGCTCGGGGCCGACGACACCCCGGAGCGGGCTGGTGATGCCGGGGAGAATGCGGGTGGGGCGAACGTTGGCGTACTGGTCGAAAGGTTGGCAGATGGCGAGCCGCAGACCCCATAAGGTGATGTGATCAGGCACATCGGGCACGCCGGCCGAGCCGAACAGGATGGCATCGTGCGCCTTGATCAGATCCCGGCCGTTGTCGGGCATGAAGGCGCCGGTCTTCTTGTAGCGCGCCGAGCCCCAGTCGAAGTGATCGAACGTGACCGCAAAACCGCCGTCGCGCTTCGCGCAGGCGTCGAGCACCTCGACGCCGGCAGCGATGACTTCCTTGCCAATGCCGTCACCTGGAATGGCAGCGATCCGAAACTTGCGCACTTGGCTCTCCTATGCGGTCTCTTCTTCCAGGCAGACTGGACTTCAGCGGTCCGCTCCGGGCAAGCCCGCGAGTGCGCCTCCGCGCGATCGACAGCGCAATGAGTACTTTCCGACCCTACTCAAATGTACAGGAAGGGTGTCTCAGTCCGTTGTTGAAGAACGCAGTCTAAATAGCGGTCCCAGACCGAGCAATGCGGAAGTCTCCGCGTTGTCCCGCGATCCCCCCAACGAGGAAATGACGATGAACATCAAATATGCCCTTTGCGGCGTTGCCCTTGCTGCGCTCGTGACACCGGCCCTGGCGGCCAATGAGTTCTACGTAGTGCAGGACGGCGCCTCCAAGAAGTGCTCCGTCGTGGAGCAGAAGCCGACGGTTGCCACCACAACGCTCGTGGGCACAGCCGTGTACAAGACGCAGGCCGAGGCCGAGACTGCAATGAAGGCCGACAAGATCTGCGCGGCGAAATAAGCCCACGGCCTACCTTGTATTTTCATGGAGCCTCGGCGTTACCGCCGGGGCTCCTCCTTTTATAGGCGTTTCTCCTCAATCGAAGCCCGCCTCAGACCTCGTGATCCAATGACCGAGGCGGCGGCGTATTATTTCTGATTCCGGCGGATTTTGCGTTCGCGCCCTAGTGGGGCCGGGGCAATCGTCTCCAACCTTGGCGCCGGACCTGCGCCGCTGCGCCGCAACGTGGCGAAGGTGTCCTGGATCTCCGCGAACAGCCAATCGCGGAAGGCCTTGATGGCGGGACGCCGCTCCTGCCCGCGGGCACAGACGAAATGGTAGGAGCGGCCGGGCAGCGGCAGCTCCGGCCCGAACGGGACCACGAGCCTGCCGAGACCGATGTCGTGCGAGGCGACCAGCTTGTAGCCCAGCACGACGCCCGTCCCCTCGCTCGCCGCATCGAGCGCATGGTCGGCGACGTTGAGGCGCAAGCCGCGCGTGGTGTCGATGCCCTCGATCCCCACCGCCCGCAGCCAGTCGTCCCACGTTGGCACCAGCCCCGGCAAATCGATCTGGATCAGGGGGAACCGCGGAAGATCGTGCGGTGAGCGCAACGGGTGCTCGCCTTCCAGCAGGCGCGGGCTGCAGAGCGGCAGCATCCACTCGTCGGAGAGCTTCTCCACATGGAGCTCCGGATGCACGCCCGAGCTCAGGCGTATGCCGACATCCACTCCATCGGTGACGAAGTTGGAATAGGCGGTACCGGCTGAGATACGCGTGTCGACGTCGGGATGCTGGGCCAGAAAGCGATAGATGCGCGGCACCAGCCACTTCGCCGTCAGTCCCGGCGAGGCGCTCACCACGAGGATGCGATCCTGCTTGGCGCGATCGAGCTGCTCCACGGCCGCACGCAAGCTCTCGAAGCCGTTGCGGATGCCCGGATAGATCAGCCGGGCCACCTCCGTCTGCTCGATGGCGCGCGCCCGGCGCACGAACAGCTTGAGCCCCAGCAGATCTTCGAGACCGCGGATCTGATGGCTGAGCGCCGCCGGCGTGACGTGCAGCTCCTCGGCCGCCTTGGAGAAGCTGGCATGGCGCGCGGTGGCTTCGAAGGCTCTGAGCGCGTTCAGGGGAGGCAGGGGACGGCGCATCTGATACCTGAGCTTATCTCATCTATCGGGCGAGATATTGTCGTTTGTGCTCATGAAAAAATCAACATAAACCATCCTCACGCAAAGACGAAACATGAGGAATACTCAAATGAGAACGCAACGCGTATTCGATCAGACGGCGCCCTCTCCCGACGAGATCCGGGCAGCAATCATTCGTGCCCACCATGAGAGGTCCCAGGCCTTTGGCCGGCTGCTGGGCGCGCTGTTCTCGTGGCGAAGAGAGGGCGTGACGGAGCCCCAACACACCGGCGACCTCGGCGCCGCGGCGTGCCGCTGAACCAGCCAGCAATAGTAATCATCCGCCGCTGGCACCAGCGGCCCGAAAGATAGGAGACAGCCATGACATCCAGCACGCAGGCTTTGTGGAGGGGCTCACACGCAGAAGCCTCCTCGAGCGGGCCGGGACACTCCCTCCGGCGTTGGTGGGAGACCTACTGGGCGCGCAGGGCGCAGCGGGCGAGCGTTCACTTGCTGAGCAGCCTCGATGACCGCACGCTGCAGGACATCGGCGTGAACAGAAGCGAGATCGAGTCGATCGTCTATGCCAAATCCGGCGAGCGCCTGAGGCGCTACGAATCAATCTGCGATTAGGCATCGGCGAGCCGCCCGGTCGTCTCCGAGAAGGGGCACGGGCTGGCTCGCCGTATGCACGGCATACTGTGCAGGGGGCCCGCCGGCTGCGTCAGGCGACCTTGCTGATGCGGACCGGAGGCGCAAACAGCATGGTGCGGATATCGCCGCTGGGCATGGCGGCACCCAACAGAAAGCCTTGCACTTCCTCGACGCTGCTTTCCTGCGCGACGAGGTTGAACTGCTCCTCCGTCTCGATCCCTTCCACCGCAACCGACATGCCCAGATCGGCGCTGAGGCGCGCGACGCTGCGCAGCAGGTTGAGCGACCGATGGCTCGTGTCCACTCCCTGCAGGAAAGACCGATCGATCTTCACCTTGTTCAGCGGATAATTGTGCAGATAGCTCAGGCTCGAGTAGCCGGTCCCGAAATCGTCGAGCGAGATCCTCACCCCCATTTCCTGCAGCTCATCGAGCCAATGGCGCGTGAGGTCGGTGTCGTTGAGGAAGACGGATTCGGTAATCTCGATCTCGAGTCGACTTGCCGGCAGATTCGCCGCGGAAAGCGCCGCGCGTATGCCGTCGGCGACGTTGCCCCTCCGGAACTGGATCGGCGACATGTTGACGGCCACGCGGACATCGTCCGGCCACTTGGCGCACTCCAGGCAGGCCTCGCGCAGGACGAAGTTGCCGATCTCGACGATCAGTCCCATTTCCTCGGCCACGGGAATGAATTCCGCCGGCGAGACCATGCCTCGCACCGGATGCGGCCAGCGCAGCAAGGCCTCGCAGGTCGAAATCCTCTTGGTGTGCAGGTTGAGCAGGGGCTGGTAATGAACCTCGAAAGCGTTCGAGGCCAGCGCGCTCCTGAGGTCGAGCTGCAGGTTGCGGCGCGCTTGCGCCATCACATCCATGCCATTCTCGAAGAAGCGCCACGCCCGCCGGCCGTCGGACTTGGCGCGATAGAGCGCCATGTCGGCGTTCTTCAGCAGCAGATCGGCGTTGCTGCCGTCGCGCGGGGCTAGCGCGATGCCGACGCTGGCGCCAACGACTACTTCGTGGCCGCTGATCTGGAAGGGCGCGGTGAGCTCGGCGACCAGCCGCTCGGCGAGCACTGCGGCTTCCTTCGGGTGACCGAGGGGATATTGCAAGATCACGAACTCGTCGCCGCCGAAGCGGGCGACGACGTCGGAGCTGCGCACGGCGTTGCGCAGCCGCTCGGCGACGGCGCACAGGAGCTCGTCGCCGCAAGGATGCCCCAGCGTATCGTTGACCTGCTTGAACTCGTCGAGGTCGATGAAATGAATGGCAAACGGGCCGCGGCGGCGCAGGTTCGTCACCGATGCGTCCATGTTGTCGCGGAAGAGCGCGCGGTTGGGCAGTCCGGTCAGGGAATCATAGCGGGCCAGCTGATGAATCTTGGCCTCCGCCATCTTGCGATCGGTGATGTCCTCGAACAGCACCACGCTGCCCCCGTCGGTCATGGGATGAAAGGTGAGCGCGAGCGTGCGGCCGCGCTCCGTCGCGATGAAGAGCTCGCCATCGAGCTCACCCGCAAGGCGGCTTTGGAATTCCCCCACCAGACGGTCGGCATCGGCGCTCGACAGCGTCCCCGCACTCACGCAGGCGAGCATGAGCGCGCGCGGCGAGGCCCTGGTGCCGGCAATGTCGCACTCGACGTCGAGGAGCGTGGCCAGCCTCCTGTTCGAGACCACGGCCCGGCGCTCGGCGTCGAACATGCACAGCCCATGCGGCATGTTGTTGAGCGCCGTGTCGAAGCGCCCCGCGAGCAGGCTCACATCGCGGCTGGCAATGACCGCGTCGAGCAAGACGCGGCGCAGCCTGTCGGAAATGAACTTCACCGTCGCGAAGAACGGCACGAGCACGAACGCGAAGATCGTGTAATAGGCCCCACCGACCGAGGCAAGTGCCAGTGTCATCGGAATGCCGGCGCAGACGATCTGCGCCGTCACCAGAAGATTGCTGGCGAAGTTCCTTCCGGATATGCCGATCATGTAGGCGATCGTCAGGGAAAAACTGAAGATCTGCACGAACGGGTCGGTGGTCTTGGCAAAGGCCACGAGACACCAGATGCCCATCAAACATACGTGGGCGGCAGCGCCGACGACATAGCGCAGCTCCCACTGCCGCGCCTCCTCGATGGTCGTCAGATGCGGACGCCGCTTGACGTACGCCTGCACGTCGAGCGCACGCATGCAGGCGACGATGACCATCGCCACCGAGCAAAGGTAAAGGGCCTGCTCGCCCGTCTTCCAGGCGGTGATGAGCGCGGTGATCGAGGCCGCGAGCGAACCGACGAACAGGCTGCGCGTGTCCTTGAAGAGCGCATCGACGAGAGAGGTGTAGATTTCAGGCGGCAACGGCTGGCTGTCGCCGGGCGCCGCTCGCTGCTGCCAAAACCTCATGGACCTCTCTCCGCCACGCGTACCGTTGACATGAGGTTCCAGCAAATCCGATAAATATTCGTTCAATTCCAACGATTTCGTCGGCCGAGTGAGCGGCGATGGTGGTAACGCCCGTCTTACTGTTGTCACAAACTGAAACGATAAGGCTAACTTGCATATCCAAGGTTAGTTCACTACAGGATTCCCCCTAATGAGCAAACACAACTAGAGACAAAGCTCGAGGTGCCGCGCTGGGTCAGCTATTAACCCAATGTTAACCCTGTTTCTCGTCTCGCGCGGTTCGCTAGACTTTGTGCTTTACGAGACTTAAGGTGGTGTTAACCTTACTATTGTGTGCGGGATTGAGGGGCAGAGATAATGGCGTTGGTATCGGTGTCTGCACCGGTGATGCCGGGCAGGAATTTGACGGATCGCGTACTGGCCCTCCTGGAGCGCGTGGATTACCGCCGCGCGGAAACGACCGAGGAGCGGGAGGCCATATTCAGGCTGCGCTACAACGCGTACCTGCACGAGGGCGCGATCCCGCCCAATGCGAGCGAGCGTTTCGCCGACCCCCTCGATGATGCGAGCAACGCCTGGATTTTCGGGGTCCATGTCGACGGCGAGCTGGCAAGCTCCATCCGGTTGCACGTGGCCTCGCGGCAGTTTCCGGACCTGCCGGCCCTCAACGTCTTCTCCGATCTGCTGTCGCCGGAGATCGGTGCCGGCAAGACCATCATCGATCCGACCCGGTTTGTCGCCGACCGGTCGGCATCGAGGCGCTTTCCGGAGCTGTGCTACGTGACGACGCGGCTCGCCTGGCTGGCCTCGGAGTTCTTCCACACCAGCCTGCTGCTGGCCACCGTGCGCGCGGAGCATCAGGCCTTCTACCGCCGCGTCTTCGGCCACCGGCTGATCTGCGATCCGCGCCACTATCCCTCGCTCGCCAAGCCGATCAGCCTGATGGCGCTCGACTACGCTCAGGCTCGCGAGCGCGTGCCGCAGCGCTACCCCTTCTTCCGCTCGACCTTCTTCGAGCGCCGGATGCTGTTCGGCCGCGCACCCGCCGCGGTCGCACTGCGCTCGGCCGCCTGAGGCCGCGTCATCGGGCGCGTCGAGCACAGCGGCAAACGCCCGCACGGGCGCCAGAATACGCTCGACGCTACGTCGCAGAACCGGGAAGAGTGGCAGATGTCCGTTGACGGCACCTGGAAACTGTCGATGCAAACGCCGATCGGCCAGCGCAAGTCGACGCTGGCGTTGGTAAGCACCGGCGGCGCCCTGACGGGCAAGCTGACTGGCGAGGAGGGCAACTCCACCGATATCTTCGACGGCAAGGCGAGCGGCGACAAGGCCAGCTTCAAGGCCGCCATCAAGAGCCCAATGCCCTTGACGCTGGAGTTCACCGCCTCCGTCACAGGTGACACAATTTCGGGCAATGTGAGCGCAAGCGGCGTCGGCAGCTGGCCGTTCTCGGGAACCCGCGGCTAGTCTCTGCTCGGGCCTACACTATTGATATAACTCATTTATTTCAAGTCTGCGGGCGAGTTTGTAGGCGCCTGGCGCAGCCTGCATCAATCTTGCATGGGCAAGTGCGGAGCCGCGGCTTGCAAACAGCGGCGGGCGACTGCGGCGCCCAGAGCGAGGTCGTTCCGGACGGAAGCACGGCGATTCCATCTGAAGCGATCCTGCCCTGGTAGTGCGTGCGCTCGAATCAATCTATCGGCCTCGCGATGCTTCTCTCCGTCCGCCACGTCACGACCTACCGCTACAAGCGCGCGGTGTCTTTCGGCGAGCATCGCATGATGTTCCGCCCGCGCGACAGCTACGACCAGAAGCTGCTCGAGGCGCGCCTGCAGATCGCGCCCGAGCCCTCCAGCATTCGCTGGGTGCACGACGTGTGCGGGAACTGCGTGACGATTGCGGAGTTCTCCCGCGCGGAAGCCAAGGAGCTGCGCTTCGAGAGCAACATCTGGCTCGATCATTCCCCGTCCAACACGCCGGACTTCCAGATCGAGGACTACGCCAAGACCTATCCCTTCACCTACGGCCCCGAGGAGATACCGGATCTCGCTCCCATGATAGTCCGGCAGTACCCCGACCCGGACGAGACCGTCGACCGGTGGGTGCGACGCTTCCTGCGCGCGGGCCGGCACACCGATACCGGCATGCTGCTCATGACGCTCACGTATGCTTTCAAGGAAAGCTTCACCTACGAGCGCCGCTCCGAGCCCGGGACGCGGCCGCCCGCCCTGACCCTGAAGCTCGGCCGAGGCAGCTGCCGCGATCTGGCGCTGTTGATGATCGAAGCGCTGCGCTGCCTCGGGCTCGCCGCCCGCTTCGTCTCGGGCTACCTCTATGTGCCGAGCCGCGACGGGCCGCGCTATCGCGGCGGTGGTTCCACGCATGCCTGGTGCGAGGTCTATCTGCCCGGAGCCGGCTGGGTCGAGTTCGACCCCACCAATGCGATCGTGGGAAACCGCGATCTGATCCGCGTGGCCGTGGCCCGCGACCCCAGCCAGGCCATACCCCTGTCGGGATCGTATTTCGGTGCAGCCGATGATTTCCGGGGGATGACAGTAGAGGTGAAGGTGCGCTCGGAGACTGCGGCCTGCGTCGCGCCGACGATCGCCGCCCAGGCGTAACGGCAGGCCCAACGCGACGCGCACCATTCCGCCGGGAGAACCGCATGAAGATTCGCGCCGGCTACGAGATCGCCTACGAATGCCCGCAGCCGACGCCCATGGTGTTGATGCTGAGCGTGCACCCTTCGCGCATCGCCGACATCGCCGCCCCGCACCGCATCGTCTTCGATCCAGCCATCGCGGCGAGGGACTATCGCGACGACTTCGACAACATTTGCACGCGCATCATTGCCCCGCTGGGCCGTCTGACGGTGGCGACCGATTTCGTCATCGCCGATCCCGGCACGCCCGACGTCGTGGCGCCCGATGCGGAGCAGGTGCCTGTCCAGGATCTGCCCGATGACGTTCTCATCTATCTGCTCGGCAGCCGCTACTGCGACACCGATCACCTCTCCAGCATGGCCTGGTCGATGTTCGGCAGCGGGCCGACCGGATGGGGGCGGGTGCAGGCGATCTGCGACCATGTCCACCAGCGACTGAGCTTCGGCTATCACCACGCCTCGGCAACACGCACCGCCTGGGACGGCTTTCGCGAGCAGCGCGGCGTGTGCCGGGATTTCGCCCACCTCGCCATCACGCTGTGTCGCTGCATGAACATCCCGGCGCGCTACTGCACCGGCTACCTGGGCGACATCGGCGTGCCCCTGGCGCCCGAGCCCATGGACTTCAGCGCCTGGTTCGAGGTCTACCTCGGCGGACGCTGGTACACGTTCGATGCGCGCCACAACACCCCGCGCATCGGCCGCATCCTGATGGCGCACGGCCGCGACGCCACCGATGTAGCGCTCTCGACCAGCTTCGGCGCGACCAAGCTCGCGAGCTTCAACGTTCACACCGACGAGGTGGTAGACTGA
>VBAB01000984.1 GCA_005888525.1 Alphaproteobacteria bacterium | reverse complement strand
CGCCGGGCAAGACGCCGCGGCGCGAGAACGTGGCCTCGAAATGACCCCCGCAACGCCCCGCTACCCTGGGCGGGCGCCGATCGATGCCTATGGCAACGGCGGCTTCCGCTTCGCCGAGATGAGCCATCGCGGCTCGATCCTGTGCCTGCCGAGCGGGGTCTACGCCTGGCAACCAGGCAGCCCGGACGAGATCGAAGCGGACGCGCTCGCGCCCGTGCTCGCCGAACGGGACGCGCTCGATCTGCTGCTGCTCGGCACCGGGCGGCGCTCGCAGTTGCCGGGCGCCGAGGTTCGCTGCGCGTTCGACGCGGCCGGCATCGCGCTCGAGGCGATGGACACCGGCGCCGCCTGCCGCACCTACAATGTGCTGCTGGGTGAGGGACGCCCGGTGGGCGCGGCGCTGCTCGCCGTGGACTGAGGACATCGGAGGGGACATGCAGTCCATCATCGACAACCCGCGCGCGGCCTTGGGAGCCGGCCTGGTGCTCACGACGCTGCTGCTCCTCGGTTGGCTTGTCACGGCCGGCGCCGACAGCCTGGCGCTGCTCGGCTTTCTCGTCCGCCTGGCGCATGTGCTGGCTTCGATGGTCTGGATCGGCTCCGTGTTCTTCGTCAATTTCGTGCAGCTTGTCGTTCTGCAGACCGCCGACGAGCCGTCGCGGTCGTTCCTGCACAAGGCCGTGGTGCCGAGAGTAGCCTGGTGGTTCCGGCACGCCTCCACGACGGTGGTGGCCAGCGGCGTGCTCTTGCTGATCCTGGCCGGTTATCTGCTGCCGTCGCTGGTCTACGGCACCAGCGTCTATGTGCCGCCGGCCCGTGCGATCCTGCTTTGGGGCGGCGTCGTCGGTGGGCTCGCCATGTGGATGTTCGTGCACATGTACACAAGTCGTGCTGGGCATGCGCCCTGGTGACGACGGTGCCAAAGCCCGAGCCCGCGCGCGGGTCGTCCTATTCGCCAGGCTCAATCTCGTGCTGTCGCTGCCTATCGTCTTCGCCATGGTGGCGGCAGCGCATCTCTACTGACGTGGCCGGTGGCGCGAGCGACGCCATCGCCGCGTCCGCGCGCTCGGGCGAGCCCGACCGCTACCTAGCCGCGCTGCTGGCCCCACCAGCCGCGCGCGCACATCTGCTGGCGCTGGCTGCATTCTCGAGCGAGCTGGCCCGCGTGCCGCTGGCCGTCACGCGCGAGCCGGCCATGGGCGAGATCCGGCTGCAGTGGTGGCGCGATGCGCTGGAGGCGCCCCACGCCGGCACCCTCACTGGCAACCCAATTGCCGATGCCGTGCGCGACGCCGCGCACCGCTGCGCTCTGCCGGTTCCGCTCCTGCTCGATGTGATCGACGCACGCCAGGTGGACCTTGCCGCGCAAGCCATGGCGGACGACGGTGCCCTGCGCATGCACCTGTGGAAAAGCGAGGGTGCGCTGTTTGCCTTGGCGGCGGGCATTCTGCGTCGCGAGCCCGGCGCCGATGTGCAGGCGACAGCTGCTGCCTGCGGCCAAGCCTATGGTCTTGCGCGGCTCCTGCTCGGCCTGCCGCACGCACTCTCGCGCGGGCGCCTGCCGTTGCCGCAATCGCGGCTTGATGCCGCGAACGTGAGCAGTCAGGAGCTGTTGTCCGGCGACAGCGGCAGCAATACCGCGGATATGCTTGCGGGCTTCTGTGCAGAAGCACGCAAATATCTTGCCACGAGCCGGCAACATGTGGCGAATTTGCCGCGCAATATGCGGGTGGCCTTCCTTCCTTTGGCCTTGGTCGAGACGTATCTGCGGGCGCTGGAAAGGCCGGGCCGCGATGTATTGCGCACTCCGGCCGAGATAGCGCCGCTCACGCGCGTGTGCAGGATTGCCGCAGCGCATTGGCTCGGTCGCATCTGACGCCGCGGGGGGCGCCGGACGGGGCTAGTGTCCTAGGCAGCTCGAGGGAGCAGATTGATGCGGATCGATGCCGGCCGGAGCATTTGCCTCGCGCTCATGCTGGCCGCGGCGCACGCGGGCGTGGCGACGGCCGAGCCTCAGATCGTGTGGCAGGTCGAGAACCCATTCCGGTTCTTCCTGGATCCGGCCGACACCCAGGTGCATCGCGCGACCTGGCTCAGCATGTCGGAGAGCGAGCGCAGCCATCCGGTGCAGTCGGCGGAGCGGGCTCTGAGCGAACGGCATCCCGACGGGTGGAGCGCGTTCACCTTCGCCAAGACCTGCTGGGACGGAACACGCAATCGCTACGCCTGCCGCGAGCGTGCCGACTATATCAATCCCAAGAGCCATACGGTCTTGGCACGGCTGGAGGGCCTAGAGGACGCGCAAACCGTCGATTGCAGCTGGCTGACCTCGCCGCAAGGGCAGGCTCGCGGGCCGCGCAAGAAGGCGGTGACGCTGCCTTGCGACACGCCGGTGCAGCTCAACGTGCCATACCCCAGCGGCGCCTGGATCAGCGTGGAGATCG
>VBAB01000403.1 GCA_005888525.1 Alphaproteobacteria bacterium | reverse complement strand
ATGCGCACGTCATAGGTGCGGTCGGGCTGGTTGCGCAGCCGCTGCTCGGCCTCGTACCAGGCGCGCTTGTCGGCCGGCTCCGCGCAGGTCGCAAGCTCCTCGGGCTCGTGCGCCCCCCACCGGCGCTCCGCGCAATGGTGCGGATCGAACGAGAGTGCGTACAGGCGCCGCTCCACCTCGGCGAAGGACAGCTGCTTCTCGCTCCCGTCGCTGCGCACGTAGGTGATGGTGCAGGCGCTCGTCTCTTGCAGGTAGACCTGGCGAATGTCGCCGCCAATATCCTCGCCTGCATAGGCCAGACGGTTGCTGCCGGACGACGCCAGCGTCAGGAAGCGGGCTACCTCGTCGCGCAGCTCCCTGAACGTCGTCTTCAAGCCGCGCATCCCGCGAGGGCGTGGAGTAGGTCTCCCAGTCGCCGTCGGTGCCGTAGATGTTGTTGGGCAGTCGGTCCGGCTGCTGCCGCTTGTGGATGCCCGCCTTGATAGCGATATCCACGGCGTCGACGCGATATTTCAGGTCCTCGCACAGCGAGCGCACCATAGAGCGCGTCTCCTCCAGCGGGTCGTACCTGAAGCCCGCATTGGCCAGCCGCCTGCGCACATAGTCGTAATATTCGAGCGTCTCCGCCTCGAGCACGAACTTGCCCATGCTCCAGAGCTTCGGCCGGTTGGGCTCGGTGCCGAAGAATTGCTCCTCGGACCAGTCGGCGATGTCCTTGTCGGCGGCAAGCTTGATCTGGCCGCCATGATAGCTGCCGTCGGGGGCCTGCGCGGCCCCCACAAGGGTTTGCGGGCGCCAGCGCTTGAAGCCCGCGCCCATGCCGGGCGAGGAGCGGGCAAAGGCCTTGCCGTAGATGCCGCGCGTGAGTGAATTGTCGGGGTGCGTGTCGATGTAGTGGATGCGGCCTTCGCCCGTCACCTTGTAGATCACGGCGACGTGGCCGTTGGGGTCGTAGATGATGGTGCCCGGCTTGATGCTGTCGCGTGCGATCTTCACCGGGTAATGGTCGGGCAGCAGCCTGCCGGTGTAGTTGGGCGGATAGCGGTAGTGCGCCGAGGAAATAGTGTCGACGATTTGCGGGATGGCGCGGCGCGCATCGAGCCCGGCATCGACCAGGTCGCGGCGGCTGGAGATGACGTTGCCGCGCGCGGTGTAGCGGATGTCCTTGGAGTACCCCAACGGCGTGACAGCTGTGGAATAGGAGAACGGCAGGCCGTTCTTCCAGGCATAGTACGCGCGCAGCATGTAGGGCAGGTCGGCGCAATCGGCATAGAAATGCATGCCCGCCGGGTTGGAGGCGCGATAGAGCGGATTGGACGCTGCGCTGGTGAGGCAGGCGTGCATCGTCCGGCACCCGCTCTCGCCGATGCGCTGGACAAACTCCTCGTAGCCCTTCTCGTCACGCTCGGTCCAGGCGGTACGCAGGATGCGCCACTGCCAGGCCGCAGGTGCCCTGGCTGCGGCGGCCTCGGCGCCTGATTGCGGCGGCGGCGCCTGGGCATCTGCGGGACGGGCCGCCGGAGCTGCATCCGGCTTGGGCTCGATGGCTTCGGGTTTCGGACCGGCCGGAGCGGGTAGCTGCTGCGTATCCAGGGACGCGGTCGCCGGGTCCTTCGCAGGCGGGCGCGGCTGGACGCGCTTGGGCGCGACCTGCTTGCGCAGCGACGGGTAGGCCGACCACGGCCAACCCTCCTGGATCTGGGCGGACGCCGGTTGCAGCGAAGCTGCGAGCAACAGCGCGCAGCCGGCGAGAACGATCCTCATTCCGCTGCCCCCTTCCTGCAACTACAGCGGACCCCAATATTGTCGAATACGTTCAAGCAATCGTTGATACGAGTCCAGCACGCCGACGACCTGTGAATGCTATTTGCGGTCAGCGTTGCTTTTTGGGCAGCTTTGCTCGTGGGAGTCTCAGAGCGAGATTCATGTTCCTGGCTGGAACCCCGCCTGCTTCCATCAGGGCCGGCCCAGCCAATCCTTCAGCAGAGGCTCCAGGCCCGGACAGACCAGAGGACTGTCGCTGCGAGGATGACGGCAAAGACGCGTCCACTCGGCAATGTCGTACTCGATAGTCGTCCCGTCGCTCGTGTGGAGAACCGTGAGCCGCAGTTCGCACACCGGGCAAGCACGAGGCTCGCGCCGAACAATGGTCGCCATGGCAGTATCCCGCACGCCCAAGGGCTCTCAACGTTGTGGGAGCCCCGCTGACGAACGGCTGGCGAATTTCCAGGGTAAAAACAATCAGGCCGCGCATAAAATCTGTATTTCCCCCGCTCCCGAACGGGAAAACTCAGGGGTTTGACACGGTCATCGGTCCGCGGCGCGGTGCCGCAGCCGCAACCGTGCTGTCCGTCAGCGGCAAACCGAGCTCGGCCGCGACCCTGCGATGCTGCGGCAGGGGTGTCTGCGCCAGCGTGTCGGCGATGCGCGTGATCTTGGCCAGAGCGGGTATCCCGGCCGTGCGCTCGACCCAGCCGTGCGTATGTGGCCAGCGGTCCCGGTCGATTTCGACGCGCGCCCACGCCAGGTTGCGAAAGAAGACGGCAACGGAAATATCCGCGATCGAGATGCCACCGAACAGGAAGCCCGACGCCGGAGACAGCCGTTCCAGGTGGGCCATGATCTCCGGCAGCTCGTCGGCCACAGCCCGGGCGATCCTCTCCTTGTCGCGGGGTCGCTGCCAGATGAACGGGTTGATCACGGCCTCGTAGAAGATGCGCCAGATGAAGACGTCGCCCATGCGCGTGTCGGCGAACTCCTCGATCCAGCGGGCCCGGGCGCGCTCGGCGGCTCCCTGCGGCAACAGCGCCGGGGTCGGGAAGCGCTCCTCCAGGTACTCGCAGATCACCGTGCTGTCGGAGACGGACACCTGGTCGTCGATGTAGACCGGAATGCGCCGCAGCGGGTTGAGCTCGCTGAACCGATCGTCGCCGAAGAACGGCACGATCGGGTCCACCTGATAGGGCACGCCCTTCATCTCGCACACCGCGAGCACCTTGCGCACGTAGGGCGAAATCGGGCCGCCGATGATCGTGGCGGGCGTTGGCAGCGTGGCCATGGGGGTTTGTCTCCTCGAGGATCGCTTTGCATTCTATACGCGCTGTTTTGTCATCCCGGAATTCGCGGTAGCGAATATCCGGGACGCAGATTCGAGGGATTCCAGCCCCTGCGTCCCGGCTCTTCGCGCCTGCGCGCTCCGGCCGGGATGACCGTGCATTCCGCTTGACTCGCTCGATTACGAGCGTAGGTTCCGCGCGCTTCGCGATCCGGCGAGGCTATTTGCATCGATACGAGGCACCCATGGGAGCCCTACCAGCCCGCTTTTTCGCCGATAGCGTCAACCGTATCTCGCCCTCCCAAACTATCGGGATGTCAACCAAGGCGCGCGAGCTGAAAGCCCAGGGCCGCGACATCATCGACCTGTCGGCGGGCGAGCCCGATCTGCCGACGCCCGAGAACATCAAGGAAGCCGCGATCAAGGCACTGCGCGAGAACAAGACCAAGTACACCGATGTCGACGGCATCCCCGAGCTGAAGGCCGCCGTCGCAGCCAAGTTCAAGCGCGAGAACGGGCTCGAGTACAAGCCGAGCCAGGTTTCTGTCGGCACTGGCGGCAAGCAGGTGCTCTTCAACGCGCTGACCGTGACGCTCAACCCGGGCGACGAGGTGGTGATCCCCGCTCCCTGCTGGGTGTCCTACGTCGACATCGTGCTGCTCGCCGGCGGCAAGCCGGTATTCGCCAACTGCGCGTTCGAGGACGGCTACCGGCTGCAGCCAGAGGCGCTCGATGCGGCGATCACGCCGAAGACCAAATGGTTCGTATTCAATGCGCCCTGCAACCCCTCGGGCGCTGCCTACACCAAGGCGCAGTTGAAGGCGCTCACCGATGTGCTGATGGCGCCGAAGAACAGGCACGTTTGGGTGCTCACCGACGATATGTACGAGCACCTGATCTACGACGATCTCGAGTTCTTCACCCCGGCCCAGGTGGAACCTGCCCTCTACGAGCGCACGCTCACCATGAACGGTCTGTCCAAGACCTACTGCATGACGGGCTGGCGCATGGGCTACGGGGCCGGCCCCGAGCCGCTCATCAAGACCATGTGCAAGCTGCAATCTCAGTCGACCTCCAACCCTTCGTCCATCTCGCAATGGGCGGCGGTCGAGGCGCTCAACGGCCCGCAGGACTTCATTGGCCGCAACAGCAAGATCTTCAAGGACCGGCGCGACCTCGTCGTCTCGATGCTGAACCAGGCCAAGGGCATCAAGTGCCCGAAGCCCGAGGGTGCGTTCTACGTTTATCCGTCTTGCGCCGGCGTTGTCGGCAGGACCTCGGCGAAAGGCACCAAGCTCGAGACGGACCAGGATTTCACGCTTGCACTGCTCGAGGAGGAGGGGGTCGCCTGTGTGCACGGCTCCGCCTTCGCCATGAGCCCCTTCTTCCGCATCTCCTACGCCGCGTCGACGGCAGCATTGGAGGAGGCGTGCAAGCGCATCCAGCGCTTCTGCGGCAACGCGCGGTAGGGCTTAACTGAGCGTATTGCGCCTCTGAACGCACATCGGTCGGCGCAATACGGCTTCGCCTATTGCGCTCTACGGAAGCGGTCTATCCCAGGAACGGCAGCTTCACGGCCAGGGTGAAGCCGTTGAGCATCAGCAGTACGCCGAGCGCGCCGAGGCCGCCGCTCATGGCCAGCAACCACAGGTTGCCGATGATCAGGTGCACTGAAGCCAGCACGATGGCGATCTGCAGAAGCGCCTGGCTCCAGTCGAAATAGGGGTCCTTGGCCAGCGCCACGTCGCGCGCCGCCTCCATCGCCTTGGCGCGAGCGAACAGCTCGTCGAGCCCTTCCTTCTTGGCGGGATCGGTGGTGAGCCGTTGCGCCTCGGCGCGGTAGTCCCTGATCTTGTCCTCGAACTTCTTCTTGGCCTCGTCCGGCATGCCCGGCTGAGCGGCGAGCAGGAGCTCCAGCTCATTGGCCGCCAGCGTCGTGGAATTGCGGCGGATGTTCTTGGCCTGGAAGAAGGCCCAGGTGTCGGACGCGGCGATGTTGGAGTGGGTAGCGTCCTTGGTAGCGTTGGCGCCGCCGACGTTGCAGATGGCGAGCAGCACGGCCAGGACGCCGATGAACACGCCGACCCACTTGTTGCGGGCATCCTTGTCGGCGGCCCGCTCGACAGCCTCTTCCAGCGACATGCGTCCCTCCCCCGTGCGTTAATGGCCCTGGCCCCCGTTTGACGACAACTGTGCAAAAGCGCAGAACCGACACCATATTCCTCAACAGTGTCCCTGCGTCGAGGTAGGCGGGCGCAACGATCTGCGGATCGGTTGCGACCTGCGAAATGGAGGCCGACATTCAGAAGCGCCGACCCGTGATGCTAGTGATATTGGACGGTTGGGGATGGCGAGAGGCCCCAACCGACAACGCCGTTCGTCTGGCTCATACCCCAACCTTTAGCAAGCTGTGGTCTACCTGCCCACACGCCCTTATGCATACATCCGGCAAGGATGTGGGGCTGCCCGGCGGCCAAATGGGAAATTCCGAGGTCGGGCACCTCAATATCGGCGCCGGTCGCGTCGTGATGCAGGATTTGCCGCGCATCAATCAGGCTGTGGACACGGGTGAGATTGCGAGGGCCCCCGCGCTGCTCGGCCTGATCGAGCGCCTGCGCAAGTCCGGCGGCACTTGCCATCTCATGGGCCTGGTCTCGCCGGGGGGTGTGCACTCCCATCAGGATCACGCCGTTGCATTGGCAAAGGTTCTAGCCCAGGCCGGCGTGCCGACGGTCGTTCACGTGTTCACCGACGGACGCGATACACCGCCGCAATCGGCCGACGGCTATGTGCGACGCCTGGCCTCGATGCTCCCATCCGGGGTTGGGATAGGAACCGTTAGCGGTCGCTACTACGCGATGGACCGCGACAATCGTTGGGACCGCGTCAGCAAAGCCTACCACGCGATCGTCGACGCGGAGGGGCCACGCTTTGCCGATGCGCACGCGGCGATCGCGGACGCATATGCCCATGATGTCAGCGACGAGTTCGTGGTGCCGGCCGTCGTCGGCAACTACGGCGGCGTGCGGGACGGGGACGGATTGCTCTGCTTCAACTTCCGCGCCGACCGCGTGCGCGAAATGCTGGCTGCCCTTCTCGATCCGGCATTCTCCGGGTTCCCGCGCCCGCGCGTTGCCCGTTTCGCTGCCGCCACCGGCATGACGCAATACAGCGAGCACTTGGACAAACTGCTACAGACGATCTTTCCGCCGCTCACACTTCCGAACGTTCTCGGCGAGGTCGTGGCGAATGCAGGCCGCACGCAGCTGCGCACGGCCGAGACGGAGAAGTACGCGCACGTCACCTACTTCCTCAATGGCGGCAATGAGACGCAATATGCCGGGGAGGATCGCATCATGGTGCCTTCGCCGAAGGTGGCCACGTACGACCTAAAGCCGGAGATGTCAGCCCCAGAGCTGACGACCAAGGCCGTCGCCGCCATCGGCTCGGGCAAATACGACCTCATCGTCCTGAACTACGCCAATCCCGACATGGTCGGGCACACCGCGGGGCTGGGTCAGATCGTGGACGCCATACGCAAGGCGGGCGGCGCGCTGCTCGTGACGGCCGATCACGGCAACTGCGAGATGATGCGCGATCCCGACACCGGTGGCCCGCACACGGCCCATACGACCAATCCGGTGCCGGCGGTGCTCGTGGATGGGAGCGACGTCTCACTGGCCGAGGGGAGGCTCGCCGATATCGCTCCCACGTTGCTGGAGCTTATGGGCTTGCCGAAGCCGACGGAGATGACGGGCACATCGCTGATCCGCCATTCGCGTTAATCCCGACAATCATCAGTCGCTCTGCGATCGACGTTGTCGGGCAGAACGCTTCAAAGTCTTTCGAGTTTCTTGTCCATGTACAAGGCAGCAACATTGGGCGTATTCGTTGCGTTCTTGGTCTCGCCGTAGACTTCAAATCCTTCTGCTTTGTACCACGCGATTGCCGCGGCGTTGTCCTTCAGAACCTCGAGGTGGATTGCCTTTGCGCCAGAGAAGCTTGCGACAACCGCTCGCAATAGCGCCAAACCAACACCCTGACGTTGCCACTGCGGGTGGACGTAGAGCATGTACAGGACAATTTCGGGCGACTCCTCGTCAAGTTGCGCCATGGCAAGGCCGGCTGGCACGCGGTCTTGACAGGCTACGAGCATCGTCGAAGTCCGAGGGTGCCTGTTCGAGTGGAGGATCCATCCTGCCAGGTTGATTCTCGAGTACTGTCGGCGACCCACGCGAGTTGCGAGGCGCGGCCCAAGAATTTGATCGTGCGCAGAGTGCCAGCTTGCCTTTAATAGGTCGCGAAGGGACGGGACGTCGCGCAGCCTGCAGGGACGCACTTCAAGTATACGGTTGGTTTTGCCAGGGGGAGGGCAGATGCGAATGGCATCCGTTGGTGGGAGTGGGAGCACGTGCGGTTACCTGATCGGGCTCAGGGCGCCTTGCCGCGGCCCCACAGGGCGGCCTTGACGGCGCCTCGGGCGAAAATGCCGCGGTCGGTGGCGCGGTGGGTGAGCTCGATCTGCTCGCCGTCGGCGGCGAAGATCACGGAGTGCTCGCCGACGTTGCTGCCGCCTCGCAGCGTGGCAAAGCCGATGTCGCCGCGCCGGCGCGGCCCGGTGTGGCCGTCGCGCACGCGCACGCTGACGCTCTCGAGCTTCGCCGCACGGCCCTCCGCAGCAGCCCTGCCCAGCATCAGCGCCGTCCCTGAGGGGGCATCGACCTTGTGGCGATGATGCATCTCCAGGATCTCGATGTCGTAGTCGGGGTCGAGCGCCGCCGCGACCTTGCGGGTGAGCGCGGTCAGCAGGTTGACGCCGAGGCTCATGTTGCCGGCGGTGATGATGGTGGCGTGGCGGGCGGCGGCCGCGATCTTGGCCTCGTCCTCGGGCTTGAGGCCGGTGGTGCCGTATACGTGCACAATGCGGGCGTTGGCGGCGAGGCCGGCGAATTCCACCGTGGCCTTTGGGACCGTGAAATCGAGCACCGCGTCGACCTTGGCGAACAGCTCCAGCGGGTCGTCCGTGATGAGGACGCCGAGCTTGCCGAGACCCGCCAGCAGGCCGATGTCCTGGCCCAGCGCGATCGAGCCTTCCTGCTCGATGGCGCCGGCGACGGCACAGTCCTCCCGCCCGTGGATGGTCCGCACCAGCTCGCGCCCCATCCGCCCGGCCGCCCCGGTGACGGCGATCTTCATCTTGCTCATGGCATCGATCCTTGCCGCTCCGTGCGGGTATAGCAACGGCCGGCCTGTCGCGGAAGAGCAGCCGACCCAACGGTTTCTTTCCAGCTGCCGTGCTATATTCGAACGGGGCGTCGACGGCCGGTAAACGGCCATGGGCTTCTCATCTCGGCAGGAGGAGGCGACGGTGCGTTCCCTTGGGTTCGCGATGGTACTTGGCGGCTGTCTGGCGTCCGCGCTCGACCATTCGCCTGCTGCCGCCAACCCGGTGAAGAGCCTCTACACGACCGTCCAGCTCAAGGCCTGCAAGCAGGTGAAGCGGCATCGGGACGGCGGCGCATGGCTCTGCGAAGGCCTGGCCGGGCTGCCGGTCTACGTCGCCGAGGGCGACCTGCGGCAGTTCCTGAGCGTGGGTGCGGACGCGCCGAAGCGCCGGGCTGCCACGCAGACGCTGGGCGCGTTCAACTCGATCTTCGAGAACGGCAGTGACCGCGCGACCATCGAGTGGCGCTTCGATCGCCGGGGCGAGAGGCAAATCCCCTATGCCATCATCGTCCGCTTCCACACCGCACAGGACGGCCGCAAGGGCGACGTGCTGGTGGTATCGAAGGTGGGCGCAGCCGAAACCTGCCACGTGGCCTATGTCGACGCCCTGGCCAACAGCGACGCCATCACGCTCGCGCGGTTCGTGGCCGATAAGCAGGCCAAGACTTTCGACTGCCGGAATGAGCCGCGCACCGAAGGAGCCACCGGCAAAAGCCCGATGTGAGACGTCATTCCCGCGCAGGCGGGAATCCACGACACTCGGCCGATCATGCTTGGATAGTTGCGTGGGTTCCCGCCTTCGCGGGGATGACGTTGTCACCGCCAGGTGAAGGCGACCTTCTCCAGCCGCGCGCCGCCGATCTTGGTGAAGGCGCTGGCGACCGGCCGGCCACCGCGGCGCCAGTAGAAGTCGCACGCTGCGGTATTGTCGAGCAGCGCCCACACGATCAAGCCGCTCAGCTTGCGCATGTCGAGCGCATGGCGGCAACCCTCGAACAGGTGCTCACCGAGCCCCAGTCCCTGGTAGATCGGATCGAGATAGAGCTCGTAGATCTCGCCCTGGAACGGCCCGCGCTGTCGCGAGCTGCCGATCGTCGCATAGCCGGCGACCGTGCCCGCCATCTCCAGCACCAGCGCGCTGTCGCCGGATTTCAGGGCATCGCGCCACCACTCGGGCGAGCGCTGGCGGACCATGCTTTCCAGATGCAGGTGGGGAATGATACCGCGGTAGGCCAGCAGCCACGCGTCCTTGAAAATGCGCGCAAGCGCTGTTGCATCGGCCGGCTTGCCGCCCCGCACGCGCACCTTGGAAGGGGACCCCAACATGGGGGCATTATAGCCGCTTCGAAATCGTTGCGCTCGCGCGATTTTCTCTTGACGCCGGCGCGGGTCTCGTTCTCGCTCAGGTGAGCGCCGCGAAGGCGCGGCGATAACCCGTGGCGGCCTGGTCGAACAGGATGTCGGACGGGCGCAGCTGGCGCGCGAGCGCCAGGCCTTCCAGGGTGCGGCAGCGCGACAGCGCCACGTAAGCCTGGCCATGCGCGAACGTGCCGCGCCCCAGGTCTATGTAGACCTTGTCCAGTGTCAGGCCCTGGCTCTTGTGGATGGTGAGCGCCCAGGCCAGCCGCACGGGAAACTGGCGGAAGGTGCCGGCCACCGTCTCGACGATCTTCTCGGCCGCCTTGTCGTAGGCGTAGCGCCGGCTCTCCCAGGAGGCCTGCTCGATCTCGTGCTCGTCGCCATCCACCTCGATCCAGACCCGCTCCTCCTCCAGGCGCGAGACGCGGGCAATGGTGCCATTGACCCAGCGCCGGTCGGGATCGTTGCGCAGCAGCATCACCTTGGCGCCTACTTTCAGCGTCAATGTGGCATCCGTCGGCTGCGCGCTCTGGCTGAACTCGCCCGTGGTGGCGGCCTGATAAATCCGCGGCTGACCAGCCAGCGCGTTGAGATAGGCCATGTTGATACGACCGGCCGCCGCGTTGGTGGGAGTGAGGATCACGTAAGGCTCGCCGTCGGACAAGGTGCGAATCGGATGCACGCGGCTGTTGAGGAGGACGAGGTCCTCCTCTTCCGCTTCCCCCTCGCGGATCTTGTTGAGCACGTCGAGCAGTGCGGCGTCCTTCTGCCGGAACACCTGCTCGAGCTCGATCAGGGACGTGCCCGTCCCCTCGCCCAGCGCGGCAAGACTGAAGAAGAAGGGGCCGCCGAACTGCGATTCCAGATGCTCGGCCACCTCCGCATCGTTGACGACGGGCGGCAGCTGGTGGAGGTCGCCGAACAAGGCCAGGCGCACCCCGCCGAAGGCCTCGCGCGGCCGGCCGCGGTTGAGGCGCAGAGATTGGTCGATGGCCCACATCAGGTCGGAGCGCACCATCGACACCTCGTCGATGACGAGGAACTCGAGGCGGCGCATGAGCCGACCGTTGCGGCTGCGGCGGATGTCGTCGGGCCGGATGAGCCGCGGCGGGAAGCCGAAGAAAGAATGGATGGTCTGGCCGCCGACGTTGACGGCGGCGAGGCCGGTGGGCGCCAGGATCACCATCTCGTCGGCGAGCAGCTCCTTGAGACAGGTCAGCAGCGTCGACTTGCCGGTGCCGGCGCGCCCCGTCACGAACAAATTGCCGTCACCTTCCCTCAGGAAATCGTAGGCGGCCTGGTACTCGCGCGTAGGCGAGATGCCGGGCGGCCATCGACCGGCGTCGGCGGGCAGGGATGCAGCGACAGCGCGATGGGCCACGTGTGGGGTCCCGTGCATGAGCTGGGCGAATCGCAGCGACTATAGGCGACTTACGGGCCGCAGGAAGGCACGCTGTCATCCTGGACCTGCCGCCGCAGTCCTGAGCTCGTCGAAGGACGGGCCACGCCCACCAGCCGTGGTTCGACAAGCTCACCACGGTGTTGGAGGGCAGTCGCGAGGTACGCCGCTACCTAACGGGAGAG
>VBAB01000402.1 GCA_005888525.1 Alphaproteobacteria bacterium | reverse complement strand
GTGCGGGCGGCGATCGCCCTGACGATTGCCGCGGCGGCATTGGCCTCGATGCCGGGCGGCGCGTGGGCCCAGGGGATCCCCAAGGATTTGGCCGACAAGCTCACTGCCGCGCAGCTCGCCACCTACGAGACCTACCGCACGGCGAGGGATCGCTTCGAGCGGCAACTCAAGATCTACTGGCACCGGGTGGAGGCCAAGCGCGACGCGCGCAAGGCCAAGCGCATGCTGGGGCAGGAGTACGAGGCGGAAGACTACATCGCCGTGCAGCCGCCGAAGTACGCGGGACCCGAGCTTCCACCGGAGATCGCCAAAATCGTCACGGAGGTGAAGCCGCCTATTCCCGAGCGGCCGCTGGCGACGGTCGCGGATTTCCTGACGAGCGCGAAAGAGCAATACGGCTTCGTGCCGACGCCCACCACCGAGCGCGAGTTCAAGCGCAGGTATGCCCAGGAGGCGCTGGCCGTCGGCCTGAGCAAGGACCAGGTGGTGCGCATCTACGCGCTGGAGACCGGCGGACAGGGCACCTACGATATGCAATCGGGCTTCAATCCGATCACCAAGACGGGCCGGCCGATCTCTTCGGCGCTCGGCTACGCGCAGCTGCTCCACGCCAACTCGACGAGCGAGCTGGTCAAGCACGGGGAGCGGTTTGCGCGGCGCCTGCTCGCCATGGCCGCCACTCCCGGGACGCCGCCCGAGCGGGCCGAGGCGCTGAAGGCGAAGGCGGCGATCGTGCGGCGCATGCTGAGGGCGGCGCGCTCGATCCCCAACGAGTGGAGCCATCATGTGAAGTTCGCCGGCACCCCGCCCGGCCTCGGCATCCACGCCCTCAACCTCGACGCCGACGTCGGGCCGTGGCTGCAGGTCCTCAAGCTCCGGGGCCTCAAGGACGATGCCGCCAATGCGGGACGGGAGAGCCTCGCCGGCGCCGAGATCGAGCTCATGAACCTCGCCGGCCCCCGCACCGGGCTCGAGATGATGATGCCGGTGGCCCAGAACATGCCGACCAGCAACTTCTTCAGCGAGGGCGGCTACTACCGCAACACCATCGTACGCGAGAAGACGGCGGCCGAGCTGCTGAAGGCGCTCAACGATCGCATGGAGGTCAACATCAAGAAGCCGGGCGCCGTCGAGTTCGCCCAGATCTTCGACGAGGTGGCGGGAAGATAGTCCGTCCGTCGCGGCGCGGCGTCTCAATTGAGGGCGGCGATGGCGATGCTGGCGCCGATGAAGATGAAATGCGCGGCAAGGAAGACGAAGGAGAGCGGAAGAAAGCGTTTCATGGCAGTATGGGCCTCGGCGATGCGTTGCCCGCATTACTATGCGTGGAAGGAGCAAAGCGAAGGTTAACTGCTTCGCTGAAATTTCGCGCGCCGCGTCGCACGCTACTTGCGGGGCACCCGCGCAGGGACCCTTGCCGATCCAACACGGACGTCCGGTTACGATGCCGGGCTGGGCGCGGGGCTCGATCGCTGCTTGCGCCATTCCTCGAAGCGCTGCAGCACGACGAACATCGACGGCACAAAGGCGACGGTCAGCAGGGTCGAGCCGAGCATGCCGGTCAGGACGGCGATGCCGATCGACTTCTGCGCGTTGGCGCCGGCACCCGACCCGAGCACCAGCGGCACGACGCCCAGGATGAAAGCGAACGATGTCATGAGGATCGGCCGGAAGCGGCTGCGGGCAGCCGCGATGGCGGCTTGCTCGATTCCACGACCGTCCTGGCGCAAGGCGCGGGCGAACTCCACGATCAGGATCGCGTTTTTTGCCGACAGCGCGATCAGCAGGATGAGCCCTATCTGCGTGTAGAGGTTGCTCGGCACGCCCAGCGCCAGCAGCGCGCCGGCGGTGCCGAGCAGCGCCAACGGCACGGATACGATGACGGTCAGCGGCGCGATCCAGCTCTCATATTGACCGGCCAGCACCAGATAGACGAGCAGCAGGCTCAGCGCATAGACGAGATAGATCTGATTGCCGATCTCCTTTTCCTGATAGGACATCGCCGTCCATTCGTAGCCGCTACCGGGTGGAAGCGTCTCTTTGGCGATCTGCTCGAGCAAGGTCAGGCCCTGGCCGGAGCTGAAGCTGCGCGCGGTATTGGCGACAATGGTCGCCGCCGGATAGAGGTTGTAGAGCGAGATCAGCGAGGGACCCGATACGGTGGTGATTTCCGCCAGCGTACCGAGCGGCACCATGCCTCCCGCAGTGTTGCGCACGGTCAAGGTTCTGAGGGATTCCGGCCGCAAGCGGGCGGTGGCTTCGGCCTGCACATAGATCTGGAACACTCGGCCGAACTTGTTGAACTGGCTGATGTAGCTCGAGCCGACATAGGAGCTGAGCGTGTCCAGCGCGTTGCCTAGAGGCACGCCGAGCGTCTCCGACTTGACCCGGTCGATGACGATGTTGAGCTGCGGCGCGTCGGCACGGAACGAGTTGCGGGCGACCTGGAACATCGACTGCTGAGAGGCGCGCTCGGTTATCGCCTGCGCGAGGTGCTCGAGCTGCGCGTAGTCGAAGCTGCCGTCGCGCAGCTCGACCTTCATGGTGGCGCCCGAGACGTTGCCGATGCCCTGGATCGGCGGCGGTGGAATGACCAGCGCGAGGCCGTCATCGAGCGTCTTCACGCGCTCGGAAAGTCCGGTGTAGAGACCGAGCAGGCCCTCGGCTTTGCCGCGCTCCGACCAGTCCTTGAGGATCACATAGGCGATGCCGGCATTGGCAAGGCTCGCATTGTCGTTGAGCGCGGCGAGCCCGGCGATTGCGACCACCTTGTCGACACCCGGCTGCGCGCGCACGCGATTCGCCACATCGTCGAGGGCGCGGGTCGTGCGCTCCAGCGAGGCGCCTTCGGGCAGCTGCACCGCGATCAGGAAATAGCCCTGGTCCTCGATCGGCAGAAAGGCGGTCGGCACACGACTGAGGCCATAGACCGCGAGGCCGACGAGGGCGGCGACGATCAGGACCATTAGTCCGCTGTGAGCGACCATGCGCGCGATCAGGCCGGCATAGCGCGCCTCGGCGGCATCGTAGACCCGGTTGAACGCGCGATAGAAGGCGTTGCGGCTGCCTGGCGGTTTCGTCGCGCGCAGCCACAACGCGCACTGGGCGGGTTTCAGGGTCATCGCGTTGATGGCGCTGATGGCGGCCGTGGCGGCGATGACGAGCGCGAACTGGCGGTACATCTGGCCGCTCAAGCCGGGCAAGAACGCTGCCGGCACGAACACCGCCATCAGCACCAGCGTGATGCCGATGATCGGGCCGAGCAGCTCATGCATGGCCTTGACCGTGGCGTCGTGCGGCGTGAGGCCGTGCTCGATGTGCTTCGCCGCGCCTTCGACCACGACGATCGCATCGTCGACGACGATGCCGATCGCCAGAATGATCGCGAACAGCGTCGTCAGGTTGACCGAGAACCCGAACGCCGCCATGGCCGCAAAGGCGCCGATGATGGTCACGGGAACCGTGGTCGCCGGCACCAAGGTCGCGCGCCAGTCCTGCAGGAACACGAGGATCACCACCAGCACGAGGACGGCAGCCTCGATCAGGGTCTTGTAGACCTCGTGGATGGCGGCGCTGACGAACTTCGTGGTGTCGAAGGGTACGCTCCAGATCAAGTTGGGCGGGAACGCCGACTGAAGCTCCTTCATGCGACCCTCGACGCGCTTTGCGACATCGAGCGCATTGGCCTCCGGCAACTGGAAGATGGCGAGCCCCGCCGATGGCTGCCCGTCGAGCTTGAAGGTCTGGCTGTACTGCTGGGCACCGAGCTCGATCGTGGCGACATCGCGCAGGCGTGTTATGCGCCCGCTGCCGGACGTATCGGCCTTGACGACGATGTCCTCGAACTGGGCAACGTCATCGAGCTTGCTCGGCACGTTGATCGTGTATTGGAATTCCTGTCCGACGGGCACGGGCGGAATGCCGAGCTGTCCGGCTCCGGTCGGGCGGCTTTGCAGGTTGACGGCGTTGATGACGTCGGCAGGCACGAGCTTGCGCGCCTGCAGCTTTTGCGGGTCCAGCCACAGCCGCATGGCATATTGCCCCGCGCCGAATACGGAGACGTTGCCGACGCCATCGACGCGCGAGATCTCGTCGAGAAGATGGATCGTCGCATAGTTCGACAGGAACAGGCTGTCGTAGCGACCGTCCGGCGAGCTCAAGGCGACGATCTCGAGGATCGAGGTCGAGCGCTTTGCGGTCTGCACGCCCTGGGTCTGTACGCTCTGCGGCAGCGCCGGCTGAGCGCTCGTGACCCGGTTCTGCACGAGGATCTGGGCCTTGTCGGCGTCGGTGCCGATGCGGAAGGTCACGGTGAGCGTGTAGGAGCCGTCGCTCGTGCTCATCGACGACATGTAGATCATGCCCTCGACGCCGTTGACCTTCTGCTCGATAGGCAGCGCAACATCGCGCACTACGGTGGCGGCACTGGCGCCCGGATAGCGCGCGGTCACCTGAACGGTCGGCGGCACGATGTTGGGATACTGCGCAACCGGCAGTCTGGCGAGGGCAACGAGCCCCAGGATGATGGTCAGGACGGCGATGACGTTGGCGAGGACCGGCCGCTCGATGAAGAACTTGGCGATCATGGCTTGTCCTTGCGCGCACCAGGCGCCGCGGCGGGGGCAGCAGGTGCCGGCGCGGCAGGGGCCGCAGGGGGGCCCGCCGCCGGAGCGACGTCGATAGGCTTGACGACGCTGCCCGGAACGGCGCGCTGGATGCCGCTGACGACGACGCGATCCCCAGGCTGCAATCCGCCCTTGATGATCCGCAGCCCGCCGTCGATCGCGTCCCCGGTTTCGACGGGGCGCTGCTGGACGATATTCTTGTCGTTGACCAAGAGCAGGTAGCGCCCCTGCTGACCATTGCCCAGCGCGCGATCGGGCACGAGCAGGGCTTCGACGTTGCGCTCCACCGGCACCCGCACGCGCACAAACAGCCCCGGCAACAACGCCGTATCCTTGTTGTCGAGCAGAGCCCTGACCGGCAGCGTGCCTGTGCCCTGGTCGAGATCGGGCGCGATGTAGTCGATCTTGCCTGCGTGCGGAAAGCCCGTCTCCGTTTGCGTACCGACCTCGACAGGGATCGGGCCGAGATCCTTGATCGTCAGGCCCTGGCTTCGCAGCTGCTCGCGGATCTGCAGAACCTGCTGCTCGTTGACGCTGAAATTGACGTAGATCGGATCGATTTGCACGATGGTCGCCAGCTTGGTCGGCCCTCCCGCACCCACGAGGGAGCCGGGATCCACGAGCCTGGCTGATACGACGCCCGCGAACGGCGCCTTGATCAGCGTATAGGAGAGGTTGATCTTCGCCTGCTGCACTTGGCCTTTGGCCTGCTCGATGGCGGCGACGGTGGAGTCGCGCTTGGAGCGGCTCTCGTCGAGCTTGGCCTCGCTCGCCACCTGGCGCTGCTGCAGCGTCAGCTGGCGGTTGAGATCTGCTTCCGCCTGCACCAGCAGCGCCTCCTGCTGCCGCTGCGTAGCCTCCGCGATCTGCAGGCTCGTCTCATAGGGCGCGCGCTCGATCTCGAACAGGGTCGTGCCGGCTGTCACCCTGTCGCCGTCCTTGTAGCCGACCTTCTCGAGAAACCCCTGCACGCGCGCCACGAGGTCGACCTTGTTGAAGGCCGACGTGTTGCCCGTCAGCTCGAGGTGCAAGGTGACGCGGCGCTGCTGCGGCTTCTGGACGCCGACCTCCGCCGGCGGCGGTGGCTGATATTTGTTGGAGTCGTCACAGCTGGCCAGCACGACGCATGAAAGGGAGACAATGGCCAGATACCGGCGCCCA
>VBAB01000401.1 GCA_005888525.1 Alphaproteobacteria bacterium | reverse complement strand
ATCCATCTCGGCATGGACGATGCGGCAGCGCGTGCCCGGGCAATCGAGCTCTTGACGCTGGTGGGCATCACCGACCCGGAGAGCCGCCTCAACCAGTATCCGCACCAGCTGTCGGGCGGCATGCGCCAGCGCGTCATGATCGCGATCGGGCTCTCCTGCAACCCGAAGCTGCTGATCGCCGATGAGCCCACCACCGCGCTCGACGTCACCATTCAGGCGCAGATCCTGGAGCTCATGAAGGACCTGTCGCGGCGGCTCGACATCGCCGTGATCATCATCACGCACAACTTAGGCATCGTCGCGCGCTACGCCAACCGGGTGAACGTGATGTATGCCGCGCGCCTGGTGGAGAGCGGCACGGCCGAGCAAGTGTTCGCCCGCCCGCTTCACCCCTATGCGCGCGGCCTGCTGACGGCTGTGCCGAGGCTCGACCGCGGGCGCGCCGCCAAGCTGTCGACCATCGACGGCGCGCCGCCCAACCTGCTGGCGCCGCCGTCAGGCTGCCGCTTCCGCCCGCGCTGCCGGTTTGCCATCGAGAAGTGCCTCACCGATCCGCCGCTCGTGATGGGCGAGCCGGGGCACCTGGCCGCATGCCATCGCGTATCGGAGATCGAGGCGCTGGATCCGCCGCTGGCACGGGCGGCGGGCATCTCCAAGCCGGGCGTCGAGGGAGAACATGATGGGTCCATGATTCTCGACATCAGGCACGCCAAGAAATACTTCCCCGTGCGCATGGGCTTCCTGCGCAGGGGCAAGCTGGTGCGCGCTGTCGACGACGTGACGATCGACATCAGGGCGGGCGAGACGCTGGGCCTCGTGGGCGAGTCGGGTTGCGGAAAATCCACGCTCGGCCGCCTGGTGCTGCGTCTCGACGAACCCACCGGCGGCGAGATCCGCTTCGAGGACGTGGACATCGCCGGGCTCGACCGCGAGGCGATGATCGCCGTGCGCAAGAAGATGCAGGTCATCTTCCAGGACCCTTACTCCTCGCTCAATCCGCGCATGACCGTCGGCCAGATCATCGCCGAGCCGATCCGCGTGCATGCCATCCTGCCCAAGCCGCAGATCGCCGACCGCGTGGCGGAGCTGTTGCAGGTGGTGGGGCTCTTTCCGTACATGGCCTTGCGCTACCCCCACGAGCTCTCCGGCGGGCAGCGCCAGCGCGTGGGGATAGCGCGGGCGCTCGCCGTCAACCCGCGCGTCATCGTCTGCGACGAGGCCGTCTCCGCGCTCGACGTGTCGATCCAGGGCCAGGTCATCAACCTGCTCGAGGACTTGCAGCAGAAGCTCGGCCTCACCTACCTCTTCATCGCCCATGATCTGGCCGTGGTGCGGCATATCTCGACCAAGGTGGCCGTCATGTATCTCGGGCGCATCGTCGAGTATGCGTCTGCCGACGAGCTGTTCGCCAATCCCCTGCACCCCTATACGCGCGCGCTGCTGGCTGCCGCGCCCGTCCCCGATCCCGTCATCGAGCGCACGCGGCCGCGCACCATCATCAAGGGCGAGCTGCCGAGCCCGCTCAACCCGCCCAAGGGCTGCGTGTTTCATCCGCGCTGCCCGCTGGCGACGGAGGAATGCCGCAAGGGCGTGCCGGCCGAGCGGGAGCTTGCGCCCGGTCACTCGGTTGCCTGTATTCACGCCTAACAAGACAGGGGAAGTGGGTGCGGGACAACACGCCAACTGAGAGAGCCGTCATGAAGCGAACCATCTTCAACGCACTGACTGCAGCGATCGCCGGGTTGGCTATCGGCACGGGTGTCGCCGCCGCGCAGACCCCCAAGAAAGGGGGAGTGCTCAACTTCTCGGTCGTCGCCGAGCCGCCCAACTACGACTGCCACGGCAGCACCACGTTTGCGCTCATCCACCCGATCGCGCCGCACTACTCGCTGCTGGTGAAGTTCGACGGCAAGGACTACCCCAAAGTCGTGCCGGACCTGGCGCAGAGCTGGAAGGTCTCCGACAACGGCATGACCTACACCTTCACGCTGCGCAGCGGGGTGAAATTCCATGACGGCTCGCCGCTGACTTCGGAGGACATCAAAGCCACCTACGAGCGCATCATCAACCCACCCACGGGCGTGGTGTCGATCCGCAAGGCCTACTACTCCGACCTCGCCGTCGAGGCGCCCAATCCTACGACCGTAGTGTTCAAGCTCAGGAACCCGATGGCGGGCGTGCTGGAAGCGCTGGCCTCACCCTTCAACTGCATCTACAGCGCCGCCAAGCTCAAGCAGAACCCGCGCTATCCCGAGACCGAGATCATGGGTTCGGGTGCCTTCACCCTGGTCCAGCACGTGCGCGGCACGAGCTGGGAGGGCAAGCGCTTCGAGAGCTACTTCGACAAGGGCAAGCCTTACCTCGACGGCTACAAGGCCTTCTTCGTCAAGTCGAACGCGGTCGTTCCCGGCATCATCGGCGGCCAGTTCGACGCCGAGTTCCGCGGCCGCAACCCCTCGGAGAAAGCCCAGCTGCTGGACAAGATGAAGGACAACCTGGCGGTGTTCGAGGGCACCTGGGTCAACAACCTGATGATCGTCTTCAACACCACACGCAAGCCCTTCGACGACATCAGGGTGCGCCAGGCGCTGAGCATGGCAATCGACCGCTGGGGCGGCTCGGACGCGCTGTCGCGTATCTCCATCCTCAAGTTCGTGGGCGGCGTCATGCGGCCCGGTTATGCCATGTCGCTTCCCGAGAGCGAGCTCACCAAGCTGCCGGGCTTCAGCAAGGACATCGCCAAGTCGCGCGAGGAGGCCAAGAAGCTGCTCGATGAGGCCGGCGTCAAGGACCTCAAGTTCAAGCTGCTGAACCGCAACATCGCCGAGCCCTACACGCCCGGGGCGGTCTACTCGATCGACCAGTGGCGCCGCGTCGGCGTGGTCGCCGAGCACGAGCAGCTCGAGACCAAGCTCTACCAGGACCGCGTGGCCGCCGGCGATTTCGACGTCGCCATCGAGTTCCAGGCCGACTTCATGGACGATCCGACGGCCCAGTTCTCCAAGTTCCTGACCAAGAAGGCGTCGCCCAGCGGCTATTCCGGCCACACCGACACCAAGATCGATGATATGTATGAAAAGCAGCGTCGCACCATCGACGTGGCCGAGCGCACCAAGATCGTGCGCGAGATGGAGCGCTACTCTCTGGTGCAGGCCTACAACGTTCCGCTGCTGTGGTGGCAGCGCATCATCGTCAACAACAAGAAGATCCACGGCTGGTACATGACGCCCAGCCACTATCTCTGGCAGGATCTGTCCACGGTCTGGCTCGACCAATAGGTGCAGCAGTGCGCCGGCGGCTTGCGATGGCCTCCGGCGCCTCATCTGGGCGTAATCAGTCCCCATGCTCTGGTATGTGATCCGCCGCCTCGTCCTGGTGATCCCGACGCTCGTCGGCGTCGCCATCGCCGTGTTCTTCCTCATTCGCGTGATGCCCGGCGACGTCGTGGTGGTGAAGCTGAGGGCGGACGGGGCGGCCGTATCAGAGGAGACGATCCAGGCCGAGCGCAAGCGGCTCGGGCTCGACAAGCCGCTCTACGAGCAGTTCATCGACTACATGGTCGGCCTGCCGCGCCTGGACCTCGGCAAGTCGCTGTGGACCGGCGAGCCGGTCATCAAGGAGATCGCGCTCAGGATGCCCGTCTCCTTCCAGATCGCCATCATGGCGGGCGTCATCGCCGTGCTCATCGCCATCCCGCTCGGCACCATCTCGGCGCTCTACCGCGACACCTGGGTCGACCACACGGTGCGGGTGGTCGCCGTCTCGGGCCTCGCCATACCGTCGTTCTGGCTCGGCATGCTGACGATCCTGGCGCTGCTGTCGCTGTTCAATTGGCTACCCAAGATCGGCTATGTGCCCCTCTGGGAGGACCCGATCACCAACCTGTCGGTCACCATCTGGCCAGCCGCATCGGTCGGCTATCGCTACGCGGCCGTGGCGACGCGCATGATGCGCTCCTCCCTGCTCGAGGTGATGCGCGAGGACTACATCCGCACGGCGCGGGCCAAGGGCGTGTGGACGCGCCTCATCATGAGCCGGCATGCGCTGCGCAATGCGCTGCTCCCGGTCGTCACGGTCATCGGGCTGGAATTCGCGTTCCTGATCGGCGGGCTCGTCGTCACCGAGCAGGTTTTCAACATCAACGGCATCGGCAAGCTGTTCGTGGACGCCACCGCGCGCGGCGATTTCAATCTCATCCAGGGCCTCGTGCTGCTGATCGCCACCATCTTCATCTTCGTCAACCTGCTCGTGGATCTGCTCTATGGCTGGCTCGATCCGCGCATCCGCTTGACCTGAAGGCTCGCTCCCATGGCAACCGTCGCAACCACACCATCGGCCCAGATCGAGACGATCCCCCGGCGTCCGAACGCGCTCTGGGAGTTCACCAAGACGCAGCCGCTCGGCCTGGTGGGTTTCCTGATCATCCTGCTCTACGTCGTGTTCGCGATAGGGGCTGCCTGGATCTCGCCCTTCGACCCCGAGGCCATCGATTTCGCCGCCATGCTGTCGCGGCCCGGCGCGGAGCACTGGTTCGGCACCGACCAGTACGGGCGCGATGTGTTCTCGCGCATCGTCTACGGCTCGCGCACGGCGCTGGCGGTGGGCATCATCTCGGCCGTGGCGGGCTGCACCGCCGGCGCGCTGCTGGGGGCCGCGGCCGGCTATTTCGGCGGCCGCATCGACAACGCCATCCAGCGCGTCGTCGACATCATGCTGTCGTTCCCCATCATCGTGCTGGCCATGGTGGTGGTGGCGGTGCTGGGCAAGCGCACGCTGCTGGGCATCGACTTCAACCTGATCGCCGCCATCACGCTGCCGATCATGCCGCGGATGGAGCGCGTGGCGCGGGCCTCCACGCTGTCGATCGTGGCCATGCCGTTCATCGATGCGGCGCGCGCCGCCGGCTTCAGCCACCAGCGCATCATCCTGCGCCACGTGGTGCCCAACATCGTCGCGCCCTACCTGATCATGGTGTCGGCGTCCATGGCGCAGGCGATCCTGCTGGAGGCCAGCCTGTCGTTCCTGGGGCTGGGCGTGACGGAGCCTACTCCCGCCTGGGGTCTGATGCTGTCGGGCACGTCCGCCGACTTCTACCAGACCGCGCCCTGGATGATCATATTCCCCGGCGTCGCCATCACGCTCGCCGTGTTCGCCTTCAACCTGTTCGGCGACAGCCTGCGAGACTGGCTCGACCCGAAATTGAAAAGCTGAACGGTGGAAAAGGGGTCAGACCCCTAACCTCGACGAAAGTGCTCA
>VBAB01000400.1 GCA_005888525.1 Alphaproteobacteria bacterium | reverse complement strand
GCCGCCTGCCGCGCGGCACCACCGACGTGCAGGGCCTCTCC
Organism: Alphaproteobacteria bacterium; assembly: GCA_005888525.1. GTDB lineage: Bacteria > Pseudomonadota > Alphaproteobacteria > Rhizobiales > Hyphomicrobiaceae > AWTP1-13. The sequence continues at coordinate 7,387 of VBAB01000400.1, read as the reverse complement.
GCCCTCAACATGTTCCAGATGCACGATGCGGGCGTCATCGACGCGATCGACTACGGCAAGCTCAAGAATGCCCCCAACCTGCTTGCGTCGATGAAATACCCCTACGGCGTCGGCCACATCTACTCGGGCAAGGTCGGCGTCTACAATCCCAAGCTCATCGAGGCCGCGCCCAAGAGCTACAAGGAGATCTTCGACCCCAAGCACGGCAACAAGCTCGGCATCATCGACATCCAGTATCAATACACGCTCGTGTGCGCCGCCCTTGCAGCCGGCGGCAAGGTCAACGACCTGGAGCCGGGCAAGAAGCTGCTGCTCGAGTGCAAGAAGGCCGGTGCCCGCATCTACCCCACCAACGAGGCCTTCGCGCAGGGCCTCAAGACCGAGGAATTCGGCACCGGCGTGATGTGGAAGGCGCGCGTGGTGCAATGGCAGAACGCCGGCATCAGCGTGCAGGCCATCGTGCCGAGCGAGGGCGCGCTCGCCTATGTCTCCGGTTTCGTCATCCCGAAGAATGCGCCCAACAAGGCCGGCTCCTACGCCTATCTCGACGCCATGCTCGAGAAGAGCGCGCAAGAGGCCTTCGCGGTCGACATGGGCTACAACCCGACCGTGACCAACGCGGTCGTCGCCCCCGATCTCAACAAGCGCATCGGCTTCACGCCCGACGAGATCAAGGCGCTCGTCGATCTGGACTACGCCTACATGACGCAGAACGATGTTGCCCTGAAAGAGTGGTGGGACAAGGAGCTGAAAGGCTGATGCGAGGCGACCCCGCCAACCCCAGGATCCCGCGGTCATCCCGGGCCTTGTGCCCGGGATCCATCATGCCACTCGCTCCTGAGCGTGCGGACAGCTGGATACCGGGGACAAGCCCCGGTATGACAACGATATGAATGTCGGCGTCATATCAGCTGCCAATGCCTGAGCCAGCCGGAGTTCCGTACCGCACCACGAACGAGGAACGCGGCGGCTCGCTCCTCACCGCGTCCGCGCTGCTGGGTCCCGCGACCTTCGTCGTGGCGCTCGGGCTGCTGCTGCCGATCCTGATCCTGCTGCGCTACAGCTTCAACAGGTTCGAGCCGCGCGTCATGATGGTGGAGGCGGTGACGCTCGAGAACTACGTCAAGTTCTTCACCGACCCGTTCTACACCAACATCTTCGGCACCACGCTGCGGGTGGCGCTGCTGTGCACGCTCGTCTGCCTCGTGCTGGCGTTTCCTCTCGCGTACGTGCTCGCCCGCAGCGAGAGCCGCTACAAGAACGTCCTGGTCATGCTGGTCGTGTTGCCGCTGTTCGTCGGCAATGCCGTGCGCGCCGCCGGCTGGATGACGCTGTTCGGCTCCAAAGGTGCGCTCAATGCCGGTCTTCTGAACCTCGGCGCGATCGACGCGCCGCTCCAGATCATGTTCACCGAAAAGGCCGTGATCATCGGCATCATCGCCGTCAACCTGCCCTACATGGTGCTGACGCTGCAAAGCGTGCTCGAGGGCATAGCCCGCCAGATCGAGGAGGCGGCGTTCAGCCTCGGGGCCGGCCCATGGACCATGTTCCGACGCGTGCTGTGGCCGTTGGCGCTGCCCGGCATCATGGCCGGCGCCATCCTCTGTTTCATCCTCGCCATGAACGCTTATGCGACGCCCGTGCTGCTCGGCGGCCCGCAATTCAAGATGATGGGCCCGCTCGTGTTCGGGCAGTTCCGGCTCAACAACTGGCCGTTCGGGGCCGCCATCGCGTTCGTTCTGATGACGGCCACGCTGGTGCTGACCGCAGCAGCCAACCTGCTCATCCAGCAGCGCTACGGACGCGGGTCGAGCGGACCGTTGAATTGAGGCGGCGAACCGGGCCGTGAACTCCTAAGGGAGATTCGCCCGCGCCGAGTCGTGCGCACCGGCATCGTCTCCCATGAGCGGCTGGTCGCAGCGATGCCTACTAGCGTCAGTCATAGCATTTGGTTTGCCACGTACTGTCTTGGCCGGGACTGGGAGTGTTCGCGGTGAACTTCCCGTCTTGCACGAAAAACTTGCCATTCTGGTCCTGCGAGGACAGGACGTGGTACCGATTACCCTTCTTCTCCAAAATGACATCTATGCGGTCTTTAGGGCCCTGCTGCTCATAAGATATTTGATCCTCGGAAATGCGGTCCGCGCGTTGCAGCTCGTACTGGTTGCTGATTTTGCCCGGCGCGCTGTAGTACGTGCGCTGAACATTGCCGTTCGGCAATGGCGCATAGACGGTAAGAATATTATCGGCAGCGGGCGGGCGGCTGCAATCAGTCGCCCACGTCCCAAGCATGCCAAACTGCTGCAAGACCTCCCGAACTGTTGCGGCATTGGCCGCGACAGATGTTCCCAGCACAGCAGCCAGGACCAAAAGCAACATGTGACGCAATAGTGCCTCCCACTTCCGAGTTCACCCTATCATGCGACGACTAGTCGTCAACATGCGGTGCTTCCGCCTCCCGTTGGCGGCCGGCAGCTTGGCTGCATTGGGATGGCGGGCGTTCTTGAGGACGCCGGCCGAGAAGTAGAAGGGGCGCGGCACCGGGTGCCCGAATCTTGAAATTCAGCGGGGCCCCTTTGTGCAGGGCTTCGCCGAGATGATGGTCAGGATGTACATCGTCAGCGGCCGGAGAGAGGAATTGGATGCCCGCAACAAGTGCGGGCATGACGGAAGTTTGGTGTGCTTGGTCAGGTCGAGGCGCGCCACCCTACCCCGGCGTCGCCGGCCGCGGGGCGGGGGCCATCGGCACGGGCGCCGGCAGCGGCGCCTGCTCGAGCTGCCGGCGCTGGCGCTCGGCTTCCTCGCGGCGGCGCGCCTCGTCGAGCTTGCGCAGGCGCTCCAGCTCCTCCAGGTCGCGCTCCATGCGGCGCACGGCGAGCTCGCGCTCGAGCGCGTCGGAATCGATGCGCGGCTCCAGGCTCGCAAGCGCGGCGACCGGGCCGCGATAGCTCACCGTGATGCCCGGCAGGGGCGCCTTGGCGCCGGCACCGGGGCTGCGCTTCTGGTCGAGCCGCCAATCGGCGTCGAACATGAGCGTCTTGAGATCGAGGCCGGCTGCGCCTTGCGCGCGACCCACGTCGGTGTCGATCGCGAACGGCTTGGCGGCGAGCCGCCCGTCGGCGAGTTCGACGCTGACCGTGTCGGGGAGCCCCAGCTCGCTGGCGGCAAGTTCCGCGGCCAGCGTCCGCCTCAGGGTCGCGGCCAGACTGTCGGGGTCCGCCTGGAGCGCGGCCGACACTGCCTTGCCGATGGCGCCCGGCCACAGCGTGCCGAGCTTGCCTTCGCTGAACGATAGCGTGCCGCTCCCCTGCAGCACGGACAGCACGCTGCGCGGGCTCGTCCCCTTGCCGGAGAACTTGATCTCGCCGCTGAGCGCACCGCTGGTGCGGGACTTGCCGGCGGCATTGCCGGCGAGAGCCTCGATGGCTACGCCCGCCAGGCTGAGGCTGCCGTTGACGTCCACGCCCGCCGCGGCCTTGGCGATGCTCAGCGTCGCGCCGACCCGACCGCCGAGGCCCGCACCTTCGAGCTGCCGCACCTCCACCTTGCCGCCTTGCAGGGCGATGTCGAGGCTGGCGCCGGTCAGGCTCATACCTTCGGGCAGCAGGAGACGCTTGGTGTTGAGCTTGATGTTGCCCTCGAAGCCATCGAGGATGGAGGCGTCGAAAGGCTCGTCGGACCATATGCTCTGACGGCCCGAGATCGCCGTCTCGGCGGCCGCTGCCACCGCCAGCCGCTGGTCCTGCAAGACGCCGAGCAGCTTGGCGACGGAGAGCTCTTCGACATCGAGGCGCGCCTCGACCCGGCGCCGCTCGCCGGCGCTGGCGAGCGAGAGCTGGCCTTTGACGTCGCTGCCGCCGATCTTCAGCGCCAGCCGGTCGAGCGCAAGCGTGCTGCTGTCGACCGAGAGCTTGACCGAGCCGGCGATGGGCAGGCCGTCGAGCCGCAGGGGCGGCGCCAATCCGGTGAGCGCGGCGAGGCGCGCGCCGTCCATAGCCCGGATGTCGAGGTCGCCGGCGGCGCTATTGCCGCTCTCCCGCGCGACGAGCCGTCCACGGAAGTCCAGCGCCAGATCGCCGGTCTCAGCCGAGGCAAGCGACGCCAGCCCCTCGCTGGGCACGCCGACGGCTTTGACCAATACTCGGCCCGAGCCAGGACTGCCGGGGCGGCCCGGGGATCCGCTGGGGGCCAAGAGGGCGGCAATCACCTGAGCGTCATTGCCTTCGACGAGGCCGGTCACGTCGGCGGGGCCCATGCGCCAGCCGGCCGGGGCCCCGTCGAAGCGGGCGTTGAGCTTGACGCCAGCCCCGTTGGCCTCGCCGTTGAGCACCAGGTCGGCGGAGGTCGGCGTGCGGGCGCCGAGCGCCAGCGAACCGGCCAGACGCAGCGGCACCATCGCCCGCGCCCGCCTGGCGTCCGGGCGAAAGGCTTCGGGAATGCCGAGCAGCTCCGCCAGAGGAGCGATCGCGGCGCCGGTGTCGGCGCCGGCAACGGCCCGGAGACTGCCCTTCGGGCGCGAGGCGGCATCCTCGACATCGCCTTCCAGCTCGAGGCTGAAACCGTCATCGCCGGCAATGCGCAGGAGCGGCAGCCTGAGGTGGCCGCCCTTGAGCTCGATCTCCATGGCGACGTCGCGGTAGGTGCGAGCGGCGGTCATGAGCTGCCCGAGGCTGATCCGGATGGAGGCGTCGGTTTGCGCGCCGCGCCAGCCGGGCTTGGCCGCGCCGAGACCCCGTGCCGCGCCCTGGCCTCCACTCTGGCCCCCACCCAGGCCCGTCAGCGGGCCGTGCAGCACCACATCGAAGACATCGGCCAGGCTCGCGCCTGCCGGCACCAGAGCGCGCGCGTCGAGCTGCGGGCCTTCGAGGCTGAGCGATACTTCCGGCCGCCCCTCCCAGCGGTATTGCACGTCCGCAGAGATCGCGGTCCCCGACAGATCGCCGATGATGTTGCGGGCGGCGGCGCGCCCGGGAGCGATCATCAGCTGCGAGCGAACGCCGAACGTGCCGTCGCCCTTGGGATCGAACGTCAGCGCACCGGCCGTCGCCCAGCCGAGGAAGCGCACGAGACTGGTCCCCCGCAGGCCGATGCTGCCGTCGAATACCGGCGCCTCGGGCGGGCCGGTGACGATGCCCTGCAGCTCCCCGCGGCTGCCGCCCGGCAAGCCGAGGCGCAGCTCCTCGATCTCGAGCCTGTCCTTGGAGCGGGCGAGCGACAGCCGCAGCCCGCTGACGGCCTCGCGGCCGACGTTGGCTTGATCGACCGAAAAGGTCGCACGTGAGCGGCTGTCCGCTGGCAGCAGGTCCCGCAGGCCCATGGCCAGGGGAATGACGCTGTCGAGGGGACCGGCGCCCTCGCTCGCTCCGGCGATGCGGTCGAGATCGAGCCAGCGCGACGCGAGGCTCATCTCCACCGAGAGGACATCCCGCCACTTGGCCTGCAATTCGCCGGAGATGAGCTGGGGTCGCCCGTCCTGCTCGAATGCCAAGGCGAGGTCTGTGAGGGTCGCGCCCGCCGGATCGGCGCGAACGGCGGCTCTGAGGTCGAACGCGGCTTCGCCCTTGTCGGGCACGGTCGCAGCTGGCCAGCGGGTGGCGCCTGCCAAAGCCCCGAGATGGGCAGCCGCGCGCTGAGGTCCCCCTCGATGCGCGGCTTGCCCATGATGTCGGCGAGGCGCGCATCCAGCGAATAGGTGGAGGCGCCGTCGGCGGCCCGCAGGACAGCCTTGAAGCGCACGGAGCCGTCCGCCTCCGGCCGCGCCGTGTTGATCCTGAACTCGCGCTCGGCGCCGGCCCTGCCGAACGTGCCGCGCAGCCGGTAGGGACCATCGAGAGCCGGGGCGGAGAACTCGCCATTGAAGCCCTCGAAACGGGTCCGCTCCGCTCCGTCGGGCCCGTGCACCGCGAGCACGCCGTCGGCAATCTTGACCGAGGTCAGCGCTACGTTGGCCGGCAGGTAGGCGGCCTTGCCGAGCGCCTGGCTGAAGCCCTGCCAGTTCCAGCCGTCGCCACTGTCGAGCGCCAGCCGCAGCACCGGTCGTTGCAGCTCGATCTCGTTGGCCTCCACCACGCCCCTGATGATCGGCGGTATGGCGAGCTTGACGGTGAGGCTGTCGGTCCGAAAAAACGGCTCCTGAAGGTTGACGGACGTGTCGGCGATGCGCACCTTCTCCAAGCGGAAATAGGGGCTCGGGAGCAGGTGCAGATTGACCGCGCCGCCGACTCTGACCTCGCGGCCCAGCAGGCGCGTGGCCTCCTCCTCGAACACGCTGCGATAGCCGTTCCAATCGACGAAGTAAGGAATGGCGAACAGCGCGCCGATAACGGTGATCAGAAAGACTGCGATGGCGATGACGAAATTGCTCATTCGCCCACCCCACGCGTGGGTTGGGGCGGCCGCGGCCCTTGGGGCTGCAGACAGCGCCCTCTGCCGGCCCGTAGCCCTGCACCAAACCGCATCGAACCGTCCCTTCGGGCGTGCCAGGCCGGCAAAGCCAGTCCGCGCGAAGCACCCGCTGATCCCTGGCACGATTATCACACAGTTGCGTGCAAGTTTGGACCAGGAATTTGCCGCTCCTGCGGCCGTCTGTCGGCTGTGGGCAGGCGCCACTGGCGGATTGCCGGGGCGCGACTGGTGCTATAGTTGCAGCTGATGCCCGCGAATCGCCAAAGATCGGCCGATTTTCCAGCTCCGGCCATGGTCGCTGCGCCGAAGGGCTCCATCTCGGCGCGGGCGCTCGGCCTGTCCGCTGCCCCCTACATGGCCGATCTCAACCCCGAGCAGCGCGCTGCGGTCGAGGCGGTCGATGGGCCCGTGCTCGTGCTGGCGGGAGCGGGTACGGGCAAGACCCGCGTGCTCACCGCGCGCATCGCCCACATCATGTGCACGGGTCGCGCGCGCGGCTCCGAGATCCTGGCCGTCACCTTCACCAATAAGGCGGCGCGCGAGATGAAGGAGCGCATCGGCCAATTGGTGGGCGGTGCCGTCGAAGGCATGCCGTGGCTCGGCACGTTCCACTCCATCGGCGTGAAGATCCTGCGCCGACACGCCGAGCTGGTTGGACTGAAATCGGGCTTCACGATCCTCGATGCGGACGACCAGATCCGCCTCATCAAGCAGGTCATCGAGAGCGAGGGGCTGGACAAGGACCGCTGGCCGGCACGCCAGCTGGCGGCGCTGATCGACGGTTGGAAGAATCGCGGCCTCACGCCGGACAAAGTGCCGCGCGGGGAGGCATTCGCGTTCGCCGAAGGCAAGGGGGCGGCACTCTACGCGGCCTACCAGAAGCGGCTCAAGGAGCTCAACGCGGCCGACTTCGGCGATTTGCTGCTCGAGGTGCTGCGCCTTTTCTTGCAGAACCCGGATGTGCTCGCCGATTACCAGCGCC
>VBAB01000399.1 GCA_005888525.1 Alphaproteobacteria bacterium | reverse complement strand
CCGCGCGCGACAAGACACCCCCACCTAGGAACGCCATCGAACTTAGCTCGCCTGTCGGCAGATGCATTGAGTGTAGCGATGGGCGAGCTAAGCCCGTGGCGTTCCGTCCTCCCCCCTCGTACGTGCCGAAGGGAGGCCTTCGGCACAGGGGGAGGGACGAAGGCGGAGCGCGCCAAGGTTCTCCGGCAGCCTCGCCCCCCGGCATCACGCCCGGGGATGGGCCTTGTCGTAGACGGCCAGCAGCCGGGTGCGGTCGACTTCGGTGTAGACCTGCGTGGTGGAGAGGCTGGCGTGGCCCAGCAGCTCCTGGATCTGCCGCAGATCCGCGCCGGCGGAGAGCAGATGCGTGGCAAACGAGTGCCGCAGCGCGTGCGGCGTCGCCGTCTCGGGGAGGCCCAGTCCCTCGCGCATGCGCTCCATCAGCAGCTGGACGATGCGCGGGCTCAGTTGGCCGCCCTTGGCGCCGAGGAAGAGGGGGCCGTCCGCGGCGAGCGGGTACGGGCAGAGCGCGAGGTAGCGGGCAACGGCCGCCTGCGTCACCGGCAGCACCGGGACGAGGCGCTCCTTGCCGCCCTTGCCGGTGATGCGCAGCACGTCGCGGCCGTCGAGCGGCGCGTCCTTGCGCAGCAGCCCCAGCGCCTCGGAGATGCGCAAGCCCGAGCCGTACAGCAGCAGCAGCACGGCCGCGTCGCGCGCCATGACCCAGTCGAGCTCGGCCCCGGCGCCGCCGTCCATCACGGCCGCGGCCTTCTCCACCGTCAGCGGCTTGGGGATGCCGTGCGGCACCTTGGGCATCGCCACCTGCAGCAGGCTGCGGTTGCGGGTGATCTCCTGCGCCTCCAGCCAGCGGAAGAAGACGCGCAGCGCCGACATGGTGCGCGCCAGCGACCGGCTCTGCGCGCCGGCCCGGCGGCGGGCGGCCATGAAGGCGCGGAAGCGCTTGGCATCGAGGCGGGCGAGGTCGGCGAGGCACGGCGCATGGCCGAGCTCGCCTCTGAGCCAGCCGAGGAACTGGCGCAAGTCGCGCTCGTAGGCCGACAGCGTATTGACGGCGGCGCCGCGCTCGTGCGCCAGATGCACGAGCCAGGCCTCTGCGGAGCGGCGTGCATCGTCCGCCAGCGGCAGCTCGCCGTCGTCAAAGATCCCCTCGAGCGTCGCCATGGCGCTTTCTTCCTGCGAAACGCGCACAGCTAGAGCAGGATCGCTTCAGATTGAATCGGCTGCTCCCAAATTCAACGTGGGGCTGAAGCGTGAATCCTGCTCTACTTATCGAGTCTTAGAGCGAGATTCACGTTCCTGGATGGAAGCCCCAGTGCTTCCATCAGGAACGATCTCGCTCTAGAGCAGGATCGTCGTGAAACGGTTAACGTATTGTAAACAGGACGGGGCGGATATCATGCTAAGTGAGTTGCCAGATCGGAGGTGAGGCATGAGCGTAGTCGGCTGGGTCATCGTCGCGATCGCGGTCGTGGCAGCCCTGTGGGCGGTCATGGCCTACAACGGGCTGGTGTCGCTGCGACAGCGCTGCCGCCAGGCCTTCTCCGACATCGATGTGCAACTCAAGCAGCGCCACGATCTCGTGCCCAACCTGGTCGAGACCGTCAAAGGCTACGCCGCGCACGAGAAGGGCACGCTGGAGGCTGTCATCAAGGCCCGCAATGCGGCCGTCTCCGCGCAGGGTCCCGCCGCCCAGGCGGCGGCGGAGGGGATGCTGCAGGGTGCGCTGCGCCAGATCTTCGCCCTGGCGGAGGCCTATCCCGACCTCAAGGCCAACCAGAGCTTCCAGCAGCTGCAGAGCGAGCTGTCCGACCTCGAGAACAAGATCGCGGCCTCGCGGCGCTTTTTCAACAACGCGGCGGCCGAATACAACGCCACGCGCGAGAGCTTCCCCGCCGTGCTGTTCGCCCAGTCCATGGGCTTCGGACCCCAAGAGTTCTTCAATCTCGACGAGGCCGAGCGCAAGGCCGTATCGGCCGCCCCGCAGGTCAAGTTCTAGTCCCCGCATGCCGCAGCAATTCGCCTCCGACAACAACGCCGGCATCTGCCCCGAGGCGCTCGCAGCGCTCACCCGCGCCAATGCCGAAGGCCACGTGCCGGGCTACGGCGACGACGAGTGGACGCAAAAAGCCTGCGCGCGCCTGCGCGAGCTGTTCGAGACCGACGCGCAGGTGTTCTTCGTCTTCAACGGCACGGCGGCCAACGCGCTGGCTTTGGCGCAGCTCTGCCAGCCCTACCATGCGGTGATCGCGCACGCGTTCAGCCACGTCGAGGAGGACGAGGCAGGCGCGCCCGCGTTGTTCTCCGGCGGGGCCAAGATCGTCACCGCCGACACCGCGCTGGCGAAGCTGACCCCGCAAGCCGTCGACGCCCTGGCGAAGAAGGGGCGGCGCGGCGTGCATCACGTGAAGGCGCGCGCCCTCTCCATCACGCAGGCCACCGAGCTCGGCACCGTCTACACCCCGAGCGAGGTCGGCGCGCTGACCGAGATGGCGCGGCGCCACGGCCTTAAGGTGCACATGGATGGCGCGCGCTTCGCCAATGCGCTGGCGACGCTGCAGTGCTCGCCCGCGGACCTCTCCTGGCGCGCCGGCGTCGACGTGCTGTGCCTCGGCGGGGTGAAGAACGGCCTGGCCGTAGGCGAGGCAGTACTGTTCTTCGCTTGCGAGCTGGCGGCCGAGTTCGAGTGGCGCGTCAAGCAGGCGGGCCATCTCAACTCCAAGATGCGGCTGGTTACGGCGCCCTGGCTGGCGCTGCTCGAGGGCGACGTGTGGCTGAGCAACGCGCGCCACGCCAACGCCATGGCGAGGAGGCTCAGCGAGCGCATCACCAACCTGCCCGGCGTGCGGCTGCTCGCGCCCGTGCAGGCGAACGGCGTGTTCGTGGAGCTGCCGCCGGCCGTGCAGGCGGCGCTGCGGGAGAAGGGCTGGCGCTTCTACACGTTCCTGGGCGAGACCGGCTGCCGCCTCATGTGCGCCTGGGACACCACCCCCGAGACCGTCGACCGCTTCGCCGCGGATATTGCGGCGACGGCGATGAGCCGATAGCTGGCAACAAGGCCATTTCGATGACGCAGACGAACCCACCCCGTTGGGCTGCCGAGGTGCTCCACTTCTGGTTCGAGGAAACCCCGTCGGAGCAGTGGTTCAAGCGCGACGACGCTTTCGATCAGCAGCTGCGCCAGCGGTTCCTGCCTCTGCACGCGACCATCGCCGCGCTTGCAAACGAGGCCTGCCTGGCCGATGCCGGCACCGCGCTCGCCGCCACCATCGTGCTCGACCAGCTCTCCCGCAACATGTTCCGCGGCACGCCCGCCGCCTTCGCCCAGGACTCCAAGGCGCTCGCGATAGCCCACGCGGCAATAGCTCGCGGCTTCGATACGACTCTGCCGGAAGAGAGGCGCCAGTTCTTCTATCTGCCGTTCGAGCACGCCGAGGACGCCGCCGCGCAGGCCCGCTCCGTGGCGCTGTTCGCGACCCTGGGCGAGGAGTACCTGCGCTGGGCCGAGGCGCACAAGGTCATCATCGACCGCTTCGGCCGCTTCCCCCACCGCAACGCCGTCCTCGGCCGCACCTCCACGCCCGAAGAGATCGAGTTCCTCCGCGGCCCCGACAGCTCATTCTAGGTCGCGAAGCTCGTCCCTCTGCCAGCCCGAGCGACTTGTCGCATCGTGGGGCACGGCCCCACGCTATATTTGTCCGTCACGAACGGGAATGCTGGGCCGCTGCGAGGCTAGTGTGGCGTCTCGGAATTGCCGACCAACTTCGCGGCTGGGTGTTCATCGGCAATTCCGAGACATAAGCCACACTAGATCCTCGAGTCTTCTAGTGTCCTTCAGTCTCCGAATTGCCGTCTGACCTCGCGGCAATGTAGTCGGCAATTCGGAGACAGGACACTAGTCGCCTGCCCCGCGGCCATTTCGCATGAAGGCGCACTTGAGCTCACCCGACAACCGTACGTCCGACGACGCTGCAGCGCGCTTGCCGCTGCCGTTCCGCGAGTTCCTCGCACTGATGGCATTGTTGATGTCGATGACCGCGATGTCGATCGACATAATGCTACCGGCACTGCCCGATATCGGCGCGACCCTTGGCGTGCGGGACAACAACAACCTGCCGCTTGTCATCACGGTGTTCATGCTGGGAATGGCAATCGGGCAGCTGATCTGGGGTCCGCTCGCCGATCGCTTCGGACGCCGCCGGCCGCTGTTGCTCGGCCTCGCACTCTTCGTGCTCGCAACCACCGCGGCGATGACGACGCAGAGCTTCTCCCAGCTCCTCACAGCCCGCTTTTTGCAGGGGATCGGCGCGTCCGTGGGGCGGATCATCGTTACCACGGTCATACGCGACCTGTTCGTTGGCCGACAAATGGCCCGCGTCATGTCGATGGTGATGATGGTTTTCATCCTGGTGCCGATCCTGGCGCCCTCGGTCGGCCAGCTCGTCGTCCTGGTCGGGACCTGGCGCTGGCTCTTCGCGGTGCTCCTCGCTGCCAGCTTGACGTCGCTGACCTGGGCGTGGTTCCGCTTGCCCGAGACGCAGCCGCCGCTCTCGGCGGGCTGCCGCAGCCGGACTCTCGGCGAGGCGTTGGTGCTCGTGCTCTCGAATCGCGTGACGTTCGGCTACGGCATCGCCTCCGGCTTCGTGCTCGGCATACTTGTCGCCTACATTGCCAGCGCGCAGCAGGTTTTTGCCACCGGCTATGGCCTCGGCAAGCTGTTCCCCTTCGCTTTCGGCAGCGTCGGCTGTGCGATCGCGCTGGCCTCGTTCACCAACTCTCGGCTAGTCCGGCGCCACGGCATGCGGAGACTTTCGCATACCGCGCTAACGGCGCATCTCGGCCTCAGCACGACGCTGGCGCTGCTCGGCACCCTCGTGCACCTCCCCTTGTGGCTGGCGCTCGGCGGGATGGCCGCCTGCTTCTTCCTGTACGGCCTGATCATGTCCAACTTCAACGCGATCGCCATGCAGCCGATGGGTCAGGCAGCCGGCATGGCGGCCTCGTTCACGGGCAGCTACTCGACGGCAACGGGGGCCCTGTTCGGGACCCTGATCGCCGGCAGGTTTGACGGCACCGTCCTGCCGCTCTTCACGGGGTTTGCAGTGCTCGGCTTCTGTGCCTCGCTGTCTGCGCTGGCGGTGGAGGGTCGAGCCGGCCTGTTTCGAGGCGAATGAGGCAGTGTCCGATGGGGCTGCGGCTCACGTCATGCGGCTCGTCACGGCAATGGGCGGGGCGCTACGCAGCGTCTGGTAGACCACGCAGTAGCGCTCGGTCAGCTTCATCAGCGTGGCGCGCTGCTCTTCGGTCAGGTCGCCGTCGATGTCGAAGGTGAGGCGGATGTCGCGGAAACCCACCGGCGCGTCCTTGGCGACGCCCAGCGTGCCGCGGAAGTCGAGATCGCCCTCGGCGCGGATGCGGGCATCGCGCACGGTGAGCTGCAGCGCGGTCGCCACCGCGTTGAGCGTCACGCCGGCGCAGGCGACCAGCGCCTCGAGCAGCATGTCGCCCGAGCAGGCGCTCGCGCCGGTGCCGCCGGTCGCCGGATGCAGCCCCGCCTCGATCAGCGCCTTGCCGGTGTGCACGGAGCAGGTCACGCCCTCGCCGATCCGCCCCTCGGCCTTCAGCGTGACGACCGCCGCCTCCGGCTTCTCGCGATAGCGCTCCTTGAGCGGGGCTTGCAGGGTCTTCAGCGCATTGGCGTCCATGGTGAGGTCCTCATCTGCCGGCTC
>VBAB01000398.1 GCA_005888525.1 Alphaproteobacteria bacterium | reverse complement strand
GAAGTAGTCGGGTGACTGGAAGCTCCCCGCTACGCGCACCAGCGGCTGGGAGAACAGGGCAACGATCGCCGTCGACACGCAGCCGGCGAAAAACGACCCGAGTGCGGCAATCGCGAGCGCGGATCCGGCGCGCCCCTTGCGCGCCATCATGTGCCCGTCGATGCAAGTGACGACGGAGGAGCTCTCGCCCGGGATGTTGACCAGGATCGCCGTGGTTGAGCCGCCGTATTGCGCCCCGTAGTAGAGGCCCGCCAGCATGATCAGCGCCGCCACGGGCGGCAGCGTGAAGGTCACCGGCAACAGCATGGCGATGGTGGCGACGGGGCCGAGCCCCGGCAGCACGCCAACGAGCGTGCCGAGCAGCGCGCCGATCAGGCAGAACAACAGGTTCTGCGGCGTCACGGCGACGCCGAAGCCGAAGATGAGGTTCTGCGCCAGCTCGCCCAATTGCTCGCTCACTTGAACCAGACGGGCAGCGGCAGGGAGAGCGCCTTGACGAACAGCGCCCAGGCGAAGAAGGCGAGCAGGGCGCCGAGAACCACGGCCGTCATCCACCGGTTCTCGGCCATGGCGTAATTGGCGATGCCGACCGAGACCAAGATGGCCGGCACCAAGCCGCTCGCCTCGAACACGAGCGCGAACGCGACGACCGAGCCCAGCACCAGCGCAACAGGCCGCCAGGCGACGGTCGCGTCGATGCTCTCCCGCGTCCACGCCGACCGGACGACGAGAAAAGCGCCGAGGCCCGCCATCAGGATGCCGAGCAGGCGCGGCAGGTAGCCGGGCCCGATCCGGCTCGCCACGCCGAGGGAATAGTCGGCGCCCGCCCAGAGGCTCAACGCCCCAAGGCTTGCAAACAGCAGGCCGGCCCATAGGTCCGCCCGCCGGGCAGGCTGAACCTCCCGCTCATCGGTCATTGAGGGGCTCCACCGTTGCTCAATCGATCTTGGCGCCGGAGGCCTTGACGATTTCGGCCCACTTGGCCCGATCCGCCTTCACCGTGGCGCGGAACTGTTCGAGCGTCTCGCTGCGTACGGTCGTGCCGATGCCCGTGAGCTTGTCACGCAGGGCGGCGTTCTCCTGGGCCTTGCGCACGGCGCCATTGATGCGCTCGGCGATCTTGGCATCGAGCCCCTTGGGTGCGATCAGGCCGTACCAGGTGACGTTCTCGAATCCCGGCAGGGCTGCTTCGTCGACCGTCGGGACATCGGGGAAGATGCCGAGCCGCGTCTTGGTGCTGACGGCCAGCAACCGCACTTTGGCCGCGCGCCACTGGCCGAGCACGGTCTGCGGCTGGGCGAAGCTGCAGCACACCTCGCCCGTCACCATGGCCTGAATGGATTGCGGGCTGCCCTTGTAGGGCACGTGCTCCATCTGCAGGCCGGCCACCGCGTTGAACTGGGCGAAGCCTAAATGCGTGCTGGCGCCGTTGCCGGTCGAGCCGTAATTGAACTTGCCCGGCGCCGCCTTCACCTTCTCGATGAACTCCTTGAGCGACTTGGCGTCGAGCACGTCGGGGTTCACGGCCAGCACGTTGGGCACGTCGGCGATCGGGGCCACAGGTGTGAAGTCGGCCTCGACGTCGAACGGCAGCGCCTTGTACAGCGCGGCGTTGATGCCGTGCGTGCCGGCCGTGCCGATCAGCAGCGTGTAGCCGTCGGGCGCCGCCTTCGAGACGTATTCGGAGGCGACGTTGCCGCCGGCGCCCGGCTTGTAGTCGAACACCAGCGCCACACCGAGGTCCTTCTCCAGCGCCTCCTGGTACATGCGCAACACGATGTCGTTGCCGGCCCCGGCCGGGAACCCGTTGATGATCGTGATCGGCTTGGCCGGCCATGGCTGCGCACCGGCTGGAGTGGCGATTACTGATAGCAAGACCGCAACGCAGAGGCGAAGCACGCAGGCGGAACTCGTCGTCGACATCGAGCAGAGCCTTTCCCGTCAGTCGCTGCGGGTCTTGCCGCAGCTCCAAGAGCCTAGCAGGTCCGCAGCGCAGTCAACAAATATCGCGCAAACGCGCCGAGCAAGGACGACGACGAACAGGTGGCCGTTCGTGCGCAGACGGCAGTTGTCGTCTATGCTGGCCTGATCTCGACGTGGCCCGCAGAATCGGTCTGTGCTCGCCAAATGCTGCGTCACGCGGGTCATCGTGCCCGCAGCTGGCGCTCAAGCTGGCGCGGAGCGCGGAGGAACATCATGAAACTCAGGGTCGGCTATGAGCTGCTGTACCATTTTCCCCAACCCACGCCCGTCATCATGATGTTGAGCATCCATTACACCCGCGTTTCCGACCTCGAGAGACCTGACCACATCGTCATTAACCCATCGGTGCCAATCTCCGGTTACCGCGATGGCTTCGGCAACTGGTGCAGCCGCATTCTCGCCCCCACGGGAGCAATGCGCATCTCCACCGACACCGTCGTGAACGACACCGGGCTACCCGATCGAATTGTGTCGGACGCCGCGCAGATCCCGGTCGAGCAGCTTCCGCAGGAGGCTCTCGTGTTCCTTCTTGCCAGCCGGTTCTGCGACAGTGACCGCTTGGCCGATCTGGCGTGGACTCACTTCGCCCATCCCCAGCCAGGCTGGGCACGCGTGCAGGCCATCTGCGACTTCGTGCACGAGCGCATCACGTTCGGCTACGAGCACGCGCGGGTAACGCGGTCGGCCTCGGAAGCCTACGAGGAAAGACGCGGCGTGTGTCGCGATTACGCCCACCTGGCCGTCGCCTTCTGCCGCGCATTGAACATACCGGCCCGCTACTGCACGGGGTATCTGGGCGACGTCGGCACGCCGCCACCCTACCCGCCCGGCGATTTCGCGGCCTGGTTCGAAGCCTATCTCGGAGGTCAATGGCACACGTTCGACCCACGAAACAATGTGCCGCGTATCGGGAGGGTTCTGCTGGCGCGAGGCCGCGATGCCGCCGATGTCGCCATTACGACGACGTTCGGCCCCAATACCCTCAACAGCTTCCGCGTCTGGACCGACGAGGTCGTAGCCGCCTGAGGCCTAGTCGATCGACGCGCCGGACGCCTTCACGACGTCGGCCCATTTGGCGCGGTCGGCCTTTACGGTGGCGCGGAACTGGTCGACGGTCTCGTAGCGCGGGGCGTTGCCGAGGCCGACCAGCTTTTCGCGGATCGAGGGCAGATCGAGCGCATTCTTCACGGCGAGGTTGATCTTCTCGGTAATCGCCCCGTCGAGCCCCTTGGGGCCGAACAGACCGAACCAGATGTAGCTCTCGTAGCCGGGCAGGCCCGCCTCGTCGATGGTCGGCACCTCCTGGACGGCGCCGACACGCTGCTTGGTCGTGACCCCGAGCAGGCGCACCTTGCCGGCGCGCCATTGGCCGAGCACCGTCTGCACCTGGTTCATGATGCAGCACACCTCGCCCGTGACCACCGCCTGCAAGGCCTCCGGGCCGCCCTTGTAGGGCACGTGCACCATGTCGAGGCCGGCCATCTTCACGAACTGCGCAAACGCCAGGTGCGTGCCCGTGCCGTTGCCCGTGGAGGCGAAATTGTATTTGGCCGGCGCGGCTTTGACCTTGGCGATGAAGTCGGCCACCGTGCTGGCGTCGATGACCGCGGGGTTGATCGTCAGCACGTTGGAGACGTCATTGAGGGGCACAATCGGCGTGAAGTCTGCCTCGACGTCGAAGGGCAGCTTCTTGTAGAGCGCGGCGTTGACGCCGTGCGTGGCGGAGGTGCCGAGCAGGATAGTGTAGCCGTCGGGGCGCGCCTTGGCCACCACCTCCGAGGCCACGTTGCCGCCGGCGCCGACCTTGTAGTCGAACACCAGCTGGGTGCCGAGGTCCTTCTCGAGCGGCGCCTGCAGCAGTCGCGCGATCACGTCCACGCCGGAGCCGGCCGGAAAGCCCATGATCACCGTGATGGGTTTCTCGGGCCATTTCTGCGCTGCGGCCGGCCCGATGGCGCCGGCCGTGAACACTCCGATCAGGGCGAGGGTGAAACGAAGTCTGCGCATACACATCTCCTTGCTTTTGCCGCTTGCGTGCCGCTAGAGCAGGATCGCTTCAGCTTGAATCGCCTGCTCCCAAATGCAACGTCGAGGCTGAAGCGTGAATCCTGCTCTACTCGTTGAGTCTTAGAGCGAGATTCACGTTCCTGGATGGAAGCCCCAGTGCTTCCATCAGGAACGATCTCGCTTTAGCGCTGCGTCGCGGGCGCGGATAGCGCCGAGTCGGCGATCGACGAAATCGAGCCGGTCCTGGCCCCAGAACAGCTCGCCCTCGATGACGAAGGTCGGCGCCCCGAAGACGCCGAGCGTCTCCGCCTCGGCCGAGAACTGCCGATAGAGCGCCTGCACGCGCTCGCTCCTCTCTGCCGCCACCATCTTGGCGCCATCGTAGCCGTTCTCTTCGGCGACGGCCCGGCGCACTTGCGGGAGCGAGATGTCGCGCTCCTCGGCCCACAGCGCGCGCAGCAGGGCATGCGACAGGGGGAAGGCGTCGAGGCCGGCATCCTGCGCCGCGATCACCGTCCAGCCCGCGTATTTGTTCCAGTCGGGATCGGCCGGCATCGCCTGCGGATAGTGCTTCGGCTCGAGCACCAGCGGCATACCGAGATAAGTGCGCCAGCGATCGAGCTCCGCCTGATGGTAACGCCGCCGCGCCGGCGGCCGCGTGCGCAGGGGCACGCCCCCGGTCTTCAGCACCACGGCCTGAAAGTCGTAGGGCTTGAGGGTCAGCGTCGCGCGGTGCCGGCGCACGATGTCTTGAAGCCGCGGCCCCCCGAGATAGGCCCAGGGGGAGGAGAGACTGTAGTAGCAGTCGATCTGGATCACGTCTGACTCCGCCGCAAGCGTGTGAACTGGGTATTAACAGGGCAAGAATTGCCGGGCCCATCTGCGGTCCGCTTGGCGATCAAGCAGCGGCTTCAGGCCGATGCGGGGGCGAGCAGATCGAAAACCCGCTCGTCGATGGTGGTGCGCGAGCCGCTCGGGTGGATCGACTGGATGCAGACGTGGTCGGCGCCGGCATCCCAGAAGAGCTGGAGGCGCTTGCGGATGGCGCCTTCATCTCCCCAGGCGATGTTGGCATCGACGAAGCGGTTGGACCCGCCGCCGGCGAGGTCGTCGTCCCCGAACCCGAGGCGACGCCAGTTGTTGGCATAGTTCTCGAGCTGGATATAGGACGCGAGCGCCGTGCGGGCGGCGGCTCGTGCCTTGGTTGGATCGGTCTCGAGCAGCACCATGACCTCCGGGCAAAGGAGCTTGCCAGGGCCCAGGATTTTACGCGCCTGGGCGGTATGCTCGGGCGTCACGCAATAGGGATGCGCCCCGTCGGTCATCTCCGCTGCGAGCGCCAGCATCTTCGGCCCGAGGGCCGCGAGCACAGTGCATGGCGTTTCCGAGGGCGGCGGTGCCTGATAGGGGGCGGCGCGCATGGCCTCGAGATAGGCGCGCATGGTGGCGACCGGCTTGCCGTAGGCATGGCCGCGCATGGTCGATACCAGCGGCTTGTGCGAGACGCCGAGCCCGAGGAGAAACCGGTTGCCCGACTGCTCGTTCAGACCGCGCTGCGCATTCGCCGTCGCCATGGCGTCGCGGGCGTAGATGTTGGCGATCCCCGTGGCGACGACGAGGCTCGACGTGCCGGCGAGCAGCCAGGCCGCATTGACGAGGGCATTGCGGCCGCGGCTTTCAGGCGTCCAGAGCGCCGTGTAGCCGCGCTTCTCGAGCCGGCGCGCGAAGGCCTGCGCATCCGCCGCCGTCATGCCGTCGAGGCCGGCCCAAACGCCGAGCTTGCCGAGTTTCATGGGTCGCTCCTTCCGAGAGGCTGTCGCGCTTTGCCGATCATTCAGGCTGTGGCGGTCGATCCTGGGGCGCACGGGCCATGAGGTCAAATCTGGCGCTGGCCGCTCGCTGCATCGAACAGATGGCAATGCTCGGGCAGGAAGCGAAACTTCAGCGGCGAGCCGGGCGCTAGTTCCGTGCTGGGTGAAACTTTGGCGACCAGCGATTTGCCCTCGCCGGCGTCGAAGTGCACGAGCGTCGCATCGCCGAGCGGCTGCAGCAGGCGGGCCGTGCCAGGGGTCGAAGCCGCGCCATCGATGACGACGTGCTCCGAGCGCACCCCGAGGACAACCTTGCGTCCGCCGAGATCGGTGGAGAGGGAGGATGGCAGCGCCTGCTCGAGGCCGGCACCACGGAAGCGGGCGCCAGCCGCGCCGTTCTCAACCGTGCCCTGGAGGAAATTCATGGTCGGCATGCCGAAGAAGCCGGCCACGAATTGCGTCGCCGGACGATTGTAGATCT
>VBAB01000397.1 GCA_005888525.1 Alphaproteobacteria bacterium | reverse complement strand
AGCCTGAACATCCGCAGCGAAATTCCCTTGCGTAAAGACGCTGTACAGGCCGAGAAAGGGCACCCGGAAGTCCGCCGTGAAATCGCCGGGTGCGTACGTGTTGTTGAGGGTTCCATCGCTCGTGCCGGGGGTTGTGTCTTTCGCGCTCGCGGTCAGATTTCCGGCCATGATGCCAAAGTGCACAGCACTTCCAGAGCCACCGATGTTGAGTTTGCCGAAATCGGCACCAACCTGAACGCCCGTGTACTCATGGTGGCTAGTTTGATGGCACACTTGAGTACCGGAAGCGACACCGCCGATAACGAGCGGAACAGGACTGGGCCGATCGATGGTTCTCGCTTCCGAGTCGACGGCACCGCCTACCGCCCGAGCCCAAACGCCGCCGGTATCCTGGTCAGGTTTCGGTCCGCCCGGGGCACTGACAAAGGCGGTGGTGTTGGTAAAGAAGGCCGTGTTGACGGTGTTGGTGAGCGAGATGAGGGGGCTGGTGGTTGGATTAAGATTCTTGATGCCGCCAGGGCCGACGCTGCCCGCGCCAAAGTTGAAGTCGTTGTGACACTGGGCCAGGGCTCCGGAAGAACCCCAGAAGGCTGCAGCCAGCGCGGCTCCGGCAAGAAGAGCTGCGCTCTTGATTGACCTCCTGATCGAACCGGACGCTGCCGACATACGCCACTCCCACCACGCCACTTCAGCCTTTCACGCACCGTTTGGAATTACCTCATCGTGCATCGTTCTGGAACGTAGCGTGCAGTTCTGCTTGGACCTTCCTCCGCCACGGTGTGCCGATTTTGTCTCACATGCGGAAAACGCTAGAGGTTGGAGAGGTTGGAAGGCATGACGTTGCCGCTTGGGTTCAACGTGCCGGGACGCACTTGGCTACTACAAAGTTGGATATGGGAATGGAGGACAGCTTCTGGCACAGAGCGTCGGAAATCGACGTCAACAAGTCCGGTGTGCCTCGTTAGCAGACGCTGGCAGAGCCTCGTAGCTCTGCCCCTAGCTCAGACATCAACCTGTTCTGCGATGGCGAGGGCGTCGTCGACCTCGATGCCAAGATATCGGACGGTGCTCTCAATTTTCGTATGCCCCAACAGCAGTTGGACCGCACGCAGGTTGCCAGTCTTCTTGTAAATTAAGGTCGCTTTTGTCCGCCTCAAGGAATGCGTTCCGAACTGCAGGGCATCCAGACCAATGCCCGTCAGCCACTCCGAAAGGAGGCGCGCATATTGCCGCGTCGTCATGTTGCGGTCGGATTTACCTCGACCAGGGAACAGGAATTGACCCGGCTGCCTGCCGGTGGCCTTTGGGTACTCATCCAGTGCCTGACGCGTCAGGTCCGTCAATTCGAATTTGACGGGGTGTCCGGTCTTCTTCTGTCGAACCGACGCGCGATCGACGGCGTATCCTCTAGGAGCGATGTCTTCGACCCTGATGCTGACCACGTCGCAGCCCCGCAGTTTGCTGTCGACAGCCAGATTGAAGAGCGCCAGATCCCTTGTGCGACCCTCAACCTGTAGCTTCGTCCGGATCGCCCAGACATGCTTTGGCCGCAAGGGGGCTTCGCACCGGTCAACTTTCCTTTATTCCATGGGATGCGCTTTGCAGCCAGTGGATCGATGTTCTGATCTTGTATGGTCGTACTCCTCTTGTTGAGGCCGACCAGCATTCCTCAGGACAGGCTAGCGCATTGAATTTCCATGTCCGCTTACGGCGCGAACCGGTCGTAAGGACCATCCCGAACTACACGCAAAACGACGCGATTGACCCCGAAAGAGACATGCGCCCACTGACGCTGAGCGAATCCTCACAACCCTCAGGTCCCGGGCTGACATGCCGATGCCGCCGTGAAAGGGACCTCGGAAGGGTACAGAGATGTTTCTCGAACAATGATTGAGTGCTGACTGTTGCTGATGCGACACGTGGATCCCGGCAACCCATTGGCCTCCAGCGCATTAGCTAGTCGATTGTTTTATATATTTCTTTCTGGATCGGGTAGTGACCTCAGCCCGTAGAGCTACATCCACAATCCTAAGACCTGATGCTCTTGAGTCTGAAGAGCCACGGGATCTAGTGTCGATACAAGGCTGGGCGGTGGCGCGGGAGCTGCCTTCGCGTTATCCAATCGGAGGGAAGGTCATGTGGAAGGTTTCTCGTAAGTACCTGCTCGCCGCCGCTTTCGCAGGCGTCGCCGCTCTGGCAGTAACGCAAGCACAGGCCCAGGGACCATGGTCTGGACCCTACTTCGGCTTGCATGCGGGCTATGGCTGGGGACACCACTATCACTCATGATGTTGGTGTCCCTGCTACTAATCCCACCGACTCTTTCGACACAAAGGGCTGGCTCCTAGGCGCGCAGCTAGGCTTGAACGTACAGGTCGGGAGTTTTGTCCTGGGCGGCGAGTTCTCACTCAGCGACGCTAGCATCAAGGGATCGAAGGCGAATTGCGCCCCTGTCGTATTCGGGCCTGGCACAGATACATGCAGGAAGGAGGACGACTGGCTGCTGCTGGCGATGGGCAAAGTTGGCTATGCCTTCTCAAGCAACGTCATGGCTTACGGCACGGCGGGTTTGGCCGTAGCCGGCGTCACCACAAACGACGTCTTCCCTGCCCCGGTCAGTCCGAACTTGTTCAGAACCAACGCTGTTCACAACGGCTGGGCCTATGGCGCCGGCATCGACTACCGTATACCTCTGGTGCCCTGTTCTGGACATGGAATGGGTTGCGGGTCGAGCTGGGTGGTTGGCCTCGAATACCTGCATACTTTTCCCGAGGCAAGTCTCGCAGGATGCGGACATCCTCCGTGCCAAGCTCAGCATCAAGATGGACTTTTGCTGTGGGCACGGGCCGCTCAAGTAGGCGCGTCTCAAACTTGCACGGCTGAACCTTGCTGAGGCCGCAGCGGCAACGTTGCGGCCTTCAGCGTGCGTGCTAAGCGTCAGGCAGCTTGGAGGTTAAGCTCTCCTCAGCCTAGATGGCTTCGAAGGCAAATTGCACCCGCCTTTGTGGCGGGGCGTCAGCTCCTGGCACTTCTGCGACATTGCGATCGGTCGCGCTGACGTCCGATCATAGGGCAAGAGCGGACCAAAAAATCCGGCGCGACCAAAGTTTGCTAGCCCGTTGATCGAAGTGCTCATTTATGAGTTCGCGGCCTGGCTCTACAACCGGGCATGTTATTGCCTTCTGATGATTGATCGCGCCGCCGTGTGCGCTTCGGCTTGCCGGAGTTCACGCCGGCCCTCCCGCCCGCCGGGCTCAGGCCACCTTGCGCCTCTCCACCGAGCTCAGTTCCTCGCGCATGATCTGCACGGCGCTGCGGATCTGCGTGGGCGTATGCTCTGATGTGATGAAGAACCGGAAGCGGGAGGCCTTCAAGGGAACGGCTGGATAGATGATGGGCAGCACGTTGACGCCGCGCGCCAGCACCCGCTCGCTGAGCCTGCCCGCACTGATGAGGTCTCCGACGATGACCGAGACGATGGCATGGCCTTCGCTGGTGGCGGTGTCCAACCCTGCCGCCTTCGCCAGCGACAAGAAGAGCTTGCCGTTGCGCTGCAGGCGCACGATGCGTTCGGGCTCGGCCTCGACCACCCGCAGCGCGGTCAATGCTGCCGCGGCCAGTGGCGGCGAGAGGCCGACGGAGTACACCATGCCCGGCGCCTGATACTTCAGGATGTCGATCAGCTCCTGCTTGCCCGCTATGTAGCCGCCGCACGCGGCCAGCGTCTTGCTCAGCGTGCCCATCCATATGTCGACAGAATCGGGATCGACGCCGAAATGCTCTGCACTGCCATGTCCCTCCGCACCGAGGACGCCGAGAGCATGCGCCTCGTCGACCATCAGCCACGCATCGTACTTCTCTTTCAGCTCGACGAGCGTCGGCAGGTCGGCGGTGTCCCCGTCCATCGAGTACAGTCCCTCGACGACGATCAGCGCACGCTTGTGCAGATGGCGATTGGCCGCGAGGATACGCTCCAGCGCTTCGGCATCGTTGTGGCGGAACGCGTGCACCGTCGCGCGTGACAGCTTGGCGCCGACCAGCACGCTGTTGTGGGCGAGCTCGTCGTGGACGATGAGATCATCCGGGCTCATGAGCGTGGCAATGGTCGAGACATTGGTGCCGTGGCCGCTCACGAAGGCGATGGCGCTTTCGACGCCGTAAAAGTCCGCCAGCGCCCTTTCCAGCTCGCCGTGCAGCGGCCTCTCGCCGGCGACGATGCGGCTGGCCGACACGGACGTGCCGAAACGGTCGATCGCTGCCTTTGCGGCTTCCGCCACCGCGGGATGCTGGCTCAGCCCCAGGTAGTCGTAGGACGCGAAGTTGACGTATCGCCGCCCCTCCATCCAGGTCTCCGAGCCCGTCCGCCCTTCATGCGAGCGGTAGAACGGGTCCTGAATATTGAACAGTCTGCCGAACTCCCGGTGCTTGACGATGCCGGCGTGCGCCGGCAGGTCGGAGAATTTGCTGGAACCCCGGCCGCGCTCATAGGGTTGGACGACCGGCGGCTGCTGCTGGGAGCAGGCGTCTGCGACAGATTGCGCAACCTCTCCGATTTTTGCCCGGGCATTCATGCCAGCGCGCACCAGCATGCGATTGAAGGCGGTCTTGATGTTAGGCCGTTCTGCTTGATTTTCGCGGCGGTCGACAGGCTGGTCACGCCCCATGAGTACCCCTTTACGCGCATTTGTCGCTGAGTGGATTCGCTGATCCCACCCCAGATAACTGGTACTGGAACGGTCAGTTCCCAGTGCATATGCGGACGAGCCGCCAAGATGACAAGGGAGTAGGCGTATAGTGGAGACGATGGGACAGTTGACCCGCACAATTGTGATCACGGGAGCGAGCCGGGGCCTCGGTGAAGCTCTGGCTCTGCTTTACGCGACCCATGGCCGCACCCTCGGCTTGCTCGGGCGCAATCGTGTCCGACTGGAGGCGGTGGCCGCGCGCTGTCGCGACAAACAGGCCAGCGTGGTAGTCGGCACCCCCGACGTGACCGACGGGGCGGCGCTCGCGCGATGGATCGAGCGCTTCGACGCCGATCATCCAATCGACCTGCTGATCGTCAACGCGGGCATCTTCAACGGGCACGGCGAGACTGCCCCCGAGACGGTCGACGAAGTCACCACAATTCTGCGCACCAACCTCGAGGGCGCCGTGCTGACCATCGCCGCCGCACTGCCGATGATGCGTGCGCGGCGCAGCGGGCGCATCGCCATCGTGGGCTCGCTCGCGGCCTTGCACCCGCTGGCCGACGCGCCGGCCTACAGCGCCAGCAAGGCCGGAGTGATGGGCTACGGCGAGGCGCTGCGAGAATGGCTGGCGCCGGACAATGTGGCCGTGTCGCTCATTTATCCGGGGCACATGAAGACGGCGCAGGTCGCTCATCATGTCGGGGCGCTGCCTCTCCTCATGTCGGCCGAGCAGGCCGCCCGCACGATCAAGCGCGGGCTGGACAGAGGCGCCTCGACCATCGTTTTCCCGCGGCGGTTGCTGTGGCTGATACGCGCCGGCCGGCTATTGCCCTGGCGCTTGCGTGCGCTGCTGGGATCGGGGACGCGCTTCCATGTCGCCAAGCCCGCGACCGATTACAAGCAGGCGGCCGAATAGCGCAGATACCCTGGCCGGATGACAGGGGCGCAATTTCGCGCTAGGGCTCGCGGCCATGAGCACCGATCAGGGCACGCAGGCGGGCACCGCTCCCTATTCGCAGTCGATCGATGGCTGTCTCGACGGCGCCATCGGCAAATATGGGCTGACGTCGGCGGAGCTCGGCCGATGGCTCGACCCGCTCGGCCCTGCGATTGCGGCCCTGCAGGAGGACTACCGCGCGCGCCGGCTGCCGCACCTGCGCATCGCCGAGGACACGGCCGACGTGGCGGCGGCGCAAGCCGCGCTCGCCAACCTCTCCAAGGGCGCCGACACCATCGTCTTCTTCGGCATCGGCGGCTCCAGCCTCGGCGGCCAGACGCTGGCGCAGCTCGGGGGGTGGAACATTCCCGGCATGGCGGACGAGGCGCAGCGGCGGAGGCCGCGCACGCGCTTCTACGACAACCTCGATCCGGTGACGCTGCAGGCGGCGCTCGCCTCCTTCGACCTGGCCGCAACGCGCTTCGTGATCACCTCCAAGTCGGGCGGCACGCCCGAGACGCTGGTGCAGGCCCTGGCCGCGCTGGCGGCCGTCAAGGCGGCGGGACTGGAGCAGCGCTTGGGCGACCTGTTCCTCGGCATCACCGAAGCAGCGGCTCCCGGCAAGGCCAACGGCCTGCGCACGCTGCTCGAGGCGCACGGCATCCCGATCCTCGATCATCATCCGGGCATCGGCGGGCGCTACTCGGCCTTCACCAACGTCGGCCTGCTGCCGGCGATGGCGCGCGGCCTCGACCCGCACGCCGTGCGCGCCGGCGCACGTGACGTCGTCGCCGCGCTGATGGCCGCCAAAGCCCCGCGCGACTTCGCGCCGGCACTGGGCGCGGCGGTCGCCGTCGGCCTGGCGCGTGAGCGGGGCATCCGCGCCCTTGTCATGATGCCCTACGCGGACCGGCTCGGGCGCCTCGGCCACTGGTTCGCGCAGCTGTGGGGCGAGAGCCTCGGCAAGAACGGGCAGGGCACGGCGCCCATCTCGTGCCTGGGTCCCGTCGACCAGCACAGCCAGCTGCAGCTGTTCATGGACGGGCCGCGCGAGTACCTGATCAGCGTGGTGCGCGCGCCCTCGGCCGGGCTGGGACCGCGCCTGTCGCGCGAGCTCGCCGCCACCGCCGGTCTCGACTACCTCGCCGGCAGGACGGCGGGCGACCTCGTCGCCGCCCAGGCCGTGGCCGTGCCCGAGGCGCTCCTGCGCGCTGGGCGTGCCGTGCGCACCTTCGATCTCGCCCGCCTCGACGAGCGCTGCGTCGGGGCGTTGATGATGCACTTCGTGCTGGAAACGATTCTCGCCGCGCGGCTCATGGGGGTCGACCCCTTCGACCAGCCCGCCGTCGAGCTGGCCAAAGTCATCACCCGCGAGCGCGTCGCGGCGTTGCGCTAGCACCATCACATCGCGTGATGCCGGTCGCAAACTCATAAACGCTCGCCTGAAATCGATGGTGCTGCAGCACCGAGAAGGAAGAGCTATGGGTTTACCCTGAGGACGGGTGACGGGTTACCCTGATGCGCCTGTCCAATATTGAATGATACACAAAACATTCCAATCGGCGCCGAAAGGACTGTGGGCGAATGTGGGTTGCCCGAGCATGCGTTGCGGCAGCATTTCTGATGCTCCTCGCTGCACATGATACGGCCTCCGCTGAGCCGCGCCGGGTTCTCCTATTGCACTCGTTCGGACCGCACTTCGAGCCCTGGAGCGCGGTGGCGGGACACTTCCGTGAGGAGGTTACAAGGCGATTGCCGAATGCGATCGATCTCTACGAAGCCTCCCTCGAGATGGCACGGATCCCGCAGTCGCCCGACGAACGTCCGCTCGTAGACTACCTTCAGGCTCTCTTTGCCGGTCGCAAGCTCGATCTGGTTGTCGCATTGGGTGCGCCCGCGGCCCGCTTCTTTCAGAAGTATCGACCGCAATTCTTTTCGTCCACACCATTGCTCATTACCGCAGCGGATCAACGAACGTTCAGCGAAGGGGCACTGACGGCGAACGACGCTGCTGTCCCGAGCACCTTGGACTTACCAAAGCTCGTCGAAAACATCCTGCAACTGTTGCCGGGCACAACCAACATCGCGTTCGTGATCGGCGCATCGCCGCTGGAACGGTTTTGGGTGGAAGGGATGCGCCACGCGTTTCAACCTTTCGCGGGGAGAGTGACATTCGAGTGGTTAAATGAATTGTCGCAGGAAGAAATGGTGAAGCGCGTCGCCACGCTGCCGCCGCGCTCGGCCGTCTTCTATGCAAGTGTACGCGTAGACGCGGCTGGGATACCGAACGAGCAAAACCGCGTACTGGCAAGACTTCGGGAAACTGCAAACGCGCCCATCTTCAGCTACCTCGACAGCAATTTCGGCCAAGGCATCGTCGGCGGCCCCGTGATCTCCACGCAAGAGCTGGGGCGCAGGGCCGCGGAGGTCGCCGCCCGCATTCTGAACGGCGAGAGTCCTGGCAGCATCAAGACACCGCCCGTAGGGCTCGGAGCGCCAGTGTACGATTGGCGGGAGCTTCAACGGTGGAACATCAGTGAAGCTCGCCTGCCGCCAGGCAGCGTCGTGCAATTTCGCGAGCCTTCGGCGTTGGAACGCTACCGCTGGCAGTTGGCGGCGCTTTTCGTCGCATTGCTGGTTCAGTCGGCGATGATCGGTTGGATGCTGATAGAGCGATATGCGCGCCGCAAGGCCGAGCGAGAAACCCGCCGCCGATCACTAGAGGTTATGCACCTGAGCCGAAGCGCCGAAGCAGGGGCGCTGTCGGTTTCCTTCGCCCACGAGCTCAGTCAGCCGCTAGCGTCGATCCTCCTTAGCGCTGATACCGCGGAGCGGTTGCTCGCCGAGAAGCCTCCGAATGTCGGTCGCGCGAAGGAGATCCTCGGCGACATTCGGGAAGCCGATCAGCACGCGACTGAAATCATCTCGCATGTGAAGAACCTGTTGAAGCACAGGAGCGAGGTCGAGGCTCAAGAGTTCGATCTCAATGAGGCGATCGCAGATGCAATGCGGATTCTTTCTGCTGAGGCGAAGAGGCGAGACGTTACGCTGCGTGCGATCGGCATCCAGCGGCCATTGCTGGTACGCGCCGATCCGATTCACTTGCAACAGGTCGTATTGAATCTTGCGATGAACGGCATGGATGCGATGACCAACATGCCCCCAAACGCTCGCAGGATGACCATTAAAACGACGTTGCCAGGAGGCACGTGGGTGGAGGTGTCGGTGAGCGATTCGGGCACAGGTATTCCTGAGCACAAACACGACAGTATTTTCGATACCTTCTACACGACGAAGGAGCGTGGCACGGGGCTTGGATTGTCGATCGCGCGCACGATCATAGAAACTTACGAAGGAAAGATCTGGGCAGAAAACCAAGCCGGAGGCGGTGCCGTATTCCGTTTCACCCTGCCGCTG
>VBAB01000396.1 GCA_005888525.1 Alphaproteobacteria bacterium | reverse complement strand
GCGTGGTCGTCATCCTGGACTCCTGCCATTCGGACCTGTCCGGGGCCGAGGGGCTCGGTACCAACGATGACGCCGTCGCCTCCCTGCTGACGGGAGCGCGGGCGCCGATGCTGGTGCTCGCAGCCTCCAAGGGCCGGCAGTTCAGCTACGAGGACCCGAAGTGGGGTGGCGGAGCCTTCACGCACGCGCTGGTCGAGGTCCTGCAGCGCAATTGGCGCAGTGCCGATCTCAACGCCAACGGGGTCATCGAGGTGAGCGAGCTCTACCGCGCGCTCAGATCGATGGTGGCAAGCGAGACGCAGGGCAACCAGACCCCCTGGCTCGCCAGGCAGGACCTGATCGGCGATTTTGCCCTTTTTTGACGCTCGCCCGCCGGCAGCACGGATCATATTGAGCGGACCGACCTGACCCCTCAGGTCCCGCGGACAGCGTGCCGATTTCCGGCATCGGGCCCTTCGACTGGCTTCACCGTGAGGCATTTGACGGGGGTAGGCGTTCGAGGCGCAACACACCGCGTTCTCCACAGAATACATCACAGGAATGCCATCGCGGCCCAAAGCCGAGCGCACGCTCATGGCGCGCAAGCAACACGTCGACAGGCTTTGCCAAGGCCGACAGGAAAATGATTGTTAACTTCGGCGCGGGTTGATAGGGCCTGGCTTGCACGCTGGGAGCCTCCGCCAACATGATGCCGAGCTCGACTAGCCCCACCCCGTCCGACAAGCGCGCCGTCCAGATTGCGAGGATTTCGACCGTCACGGCGACGGCGATTGCCATTGCGGACATGATCGGTATCGGCGTGTTCACGAGTCTAGGCTTTCAGGTCAAAGAAATCCCAACCGGGTTCTCGCTCCTGATGCTGTGGGTCGTGGGCGGCGTGACGGCGCTGTGCGGTGCACTCTCCTACGCCGAGCTGGCAGCGGCGCTGCCGCGGTCGGGAGGCGAGTATAACTTCTTGTCCCGCATCTATCATCCAGCCGTCGGTTTCCTGGCCGGCTGGGTATCGGCGACAGTCGGGTTCGCCGCGCCTACTGCGCTGGCGGCGATGGCATTCGGCGTCTACTTCGAGGGCGTGTTCCCCGGCTGGCCTCCGTTGGTGTTGGGCTTGAGCCTTACATGGATCGTGGCGCTGGTTCATCTCTCCGGCATCCGGCACGGCAGCACGTTTCAGAATGTCTCGACCGCCATCAAGGTGGTGCTGATCGTCGCGTTCATTGTCGCGGGCTTCACCGTCGCCAGCCCACAACCGATCTCGTTTGCCCCATCCGCGCGCGACCTCGACCACCTCCTCGATGCGCCCTTTGCCATCAGCCTGGTCTTTGTCATGTATTCCTATTCAGGCTGGAATGCTGCGACCTACATCATCAACGAGGTGCGCGATCCCCAGAAGAGCCTGCCAATTTCGCTGTTTGCGGCAACACTGATCGTTCTGGTGCTCTACGTGGCCCTGAACGCCGTCTTCCTGTACACCACACCGATTCAGAGCATGGCCGGTCAGCTCGATGTCGGGCTCATCGCCGGCAAGTGGATTTTCGGCGACGCCGGCGGTCGCATTGTCGGTGCGCTGATCTGCATCGGTTTGATCTCCTCCGTCAGCGCCATGATGTGGATCGGGCCACGCGTCACAATGACGATGGGGGAGGATATTTCCGCGCTGCGGTTTTTCGCTCGTACCACGAAGACCGGTGTGCCCCGCGCGGCGATTCTGTTTCAGCTCGCCGTCTCCACAGTGCTGCTGTTGACTCAATCCTTTGAAGCGGTGCTCGACTTCATTCAGTTCAGCCTGACCGCTTGCTCCTTCCTGGCCGTGCTCGGCGTTATCGTCCTGCGGCGCGAACAGCCGCTGTTGCCTCGCCCGTATCTCGTATGGGCCTACCCAATAACCCCCGTCCTGTTCCTGATGGTCACGGCGTTCATGATGTACTATCTGATCACGCAGAGACCGATGCAGTCGCTTGCCGGGTTGCTGATGATGCTAGCCGGCCTCGCGGTTTATGCCATCTCCGTCAAACGGGCGACTCTTCCAGCCACATGACAACGGACGCGCAATGCACGCACCGCTCCGATTGACGATATTGGCCGCTCTCTTTGCCAGCCTTCTAATCTGCTCGGTCCTTCCTGGAACGGCTGCCGACGGCAGCGCCGACGACAATGCCCGCATTCTCGCCGGTGTCATGCCGCGCGCCGACTCGCCGCTGGCGGGGTTGACGCGCGAGCCCGGCTGGCAACAGCATGCAAGAAGCTTCGATGGAGCGTGGAAAAACCTGGAGACACGCCAGCTGTCCAAGATCCGCGCCTGGTCGACGAAGAACATGATCAGTCCTCACAAGGCCATGTTCTACATGTTCAGCGGGCCGGATTTCCTTTATGCAGATGTGTTTTTTCCGGAAGCGGCGACGTATGTGCTGAGCGGCCTGGAACCGGTCGGCCGCATTCCTGACGTGTCGCGGTTGCGACGTGGCTCGCTTGCCGGCACCCTAGCACACATTCGTTCCTCTCTCGGCTCGGTGATGAACTACAGCTTCTTCATTACCAAGCATATGAGGTCGCAGCTGCGCAGCGGCGAGTTTACCGGCACGCTGCCGCTCCTGTACGTGTTTCTCGCACGCTCGGGCAAGACCATCAGCGATGTGAGCTTGGTCACCCTCGACAAGGAGGGCGTGGAACAGCCGGCCAGCGAAACCCTTGTGAAAGGAGCGCCATCGGGCGTGAAGATCGCGTTCGCCGGGAGCGACGGCAAGCCGCGAACGCTCTATTATTTCAGCACCGATCTGTCGGACGGCGGCGTCGCCGACAGCGGTTTCTTGAAGTTCTGTGGCCGGTTGGGCGACGCGGACAGCTTTATCAAGAGCGCGTCCTATCTCTTGCACTCGGGCAACTTCTCGAAAGTGCGCGACTTCTTGTTGGCGCAAAGCGCAACGGTCCTACAGGACGACTCGGGCATTCCGGTGCGGTACTTCGCGCCGGACAGATGGGAGCTGCGTCCCTTCGGTCACTACGTCGGCCCGATCGGCATCTTTCCCGGACGCTACCAGCGCCAGCTCAGCGACATTTTCCGCCGCGCCCCGCCCATCGACTTCGGAGTTGGCTACCGATGGCGCCTGCGCGAGTCCAATCTGTTGCTCGCCAAGAAAAAACCGTAGCAAATCGTCATTGGCACGGGGCCGGAGCGCCCGAATAGTGGCCGTTGGAGCCCGCCTGATTGTTCTGTCGCGTGCTGCTCGAGCCACCACGATCTCGACATCTTTGCAAATGAGGGTGCCTTGTCGTGGGCCTGTGCGGTTTGCCAGGCAGATTGACTGGCCGGGAAGACTGAGGATGTTGGGGATGACGAAACGAGGGCTTCAAGCCCGGCGTTGGTTGTCGGCCGCCGCGGCGCTGCATGCGGCTGCCGCTGCCGCGAGCACGGAGGTGCTCGCAACCACGCGCAATCTGCCCGCCAATGAGGCCGCGTCGAGGGGCTTGCCTGTGCCTCATCCGGTTTGGTCCCGGAGCCCGCCGCTCGCGCACGCACGCACTGAGCTGGTCGAGTTCGAAACGGCGCCCTTCCCCTACAACGGCAAGGTGCCCGGCGAGGGCAAGTCGTTCCTCGATATCGATGACACGGGCCGGCGTGGCCATCGCTCGCCGCAAGGCCACGTCTACTGGGAGGACCTGACCTTCAACGATCCGCGCGTTCTGCTGCACATCCCCAAAGGGTTCGACGCGCGTCGCCCCTCTCTGATGATCATTTTCTTCCATGGCCACCGGGCGACAATCGATCGCGACGTGCGCGACCGGCAACAGGTGCCCGCGCAAATCTCAGCGTCGGGCCTCAACGCGGTTCTGGTCGCGCCGCAGTTTGCCGTCAATGCGCCGGATTCGAGCGCTGGTCGATTTTGGGAACCGGGCGCCTTCGGACGGTTTCTGGGCGAGGCAGCTCAGCAGCTCGGACGGATGCATGGCGATCCGCGCACTGTACGCACATTTGCCGGCATGCCCGTCGTCATCGTGGCCTATAGCGGGGGGTATCTGCCGACGGCGTGGAGCCTCGTGCGCGGCGGACTAGAAAAGCGTTTGCGCGGCGTGGTTCTGTTCGATGCACTTTATGGGGAGCTCGATACATTCGCGAGCTGGATCGAGAGCGACAGGTCGGCTTTCTTCGTCAGCTCCTATACCAACTCCACGCGAGGCCGGAATATGGAGCTGCAGCGCATCCTGGCCGCGCGGGAGGTTGCATTCAGCACGTCGCTGCAAGGCAAGCTGTCCCAGGGCAGCGTGATGTTCCTGGCAACCGCCGACGCCAAGCACAACGATTTCATCACCCACGCTTGGGTCGATAGTCCAATCGAGGACTTGCTCAAACGCATCAACGGGTATCACCGCTGAAATCCGCATGCGGCGCCAGCGACGCGCTCGCTGGAAGTCCGCGAGCGGGCGCTACGACGCCAGCGCTGAAAGCATCAGCCACCTCCTGATTCTATATCAGACCCAGAGCCGGCTCACCGAGGCTGACAACACCGTTCATGGCTGCGACGGACCGGGCAGCTGAAGGAGAGCCTTTTCGACCACAGCGACGCACAATTGAGCGGCTCCTCCCACGCGCCCATTAGTCAAGCGCGCAAGCTTGCCGCATAAATTTGCTCTTGCAAGTGTGCCGAGGAGCAGGTGTGCGCGGAAGAATTCCAATCACCGTTATTGTCGCTGCAACCGTCGCCATGGCGCGTCCCGCCCTGGCAGGTCCAGCGTTGCTTTTTGACGCGACCGATCGCAACGTACTTTATGCTGAGGATCTCGACAGCCATTGGCATCCGGCATCCCTGACCAAGATCATGACCGCTTATCTCACCTTCGTAGCGATCCAGGATGGAACGCTGGCGTTGGAAACGAAGATTGGCTGCTCCAAACTCGCCAACAGCCAGGGTCCTACCAAGGTCGGCTTGCCGGTGGGTGCCGAGATCACTGTCGCGATAGCGCTGCAGGCCCTGATCATGAAATCGGCCAACGATGTGGCCGTAATGCTGGCCGAGGCCGTCTCCGGCTCGCACGAGGCATTTGTGGATTACATGAACGGGATGGCTGGGCGGCTCGGCATGACGCGCACGAAGTTCGCCAACGCCAATGGTCTACCGGACCCCATACAAGTCACGACGGCTCGAGATATTGCGAAGCTCGCCGCCGCCGTCGTCCGCGACTTTCCGCAGTACGCATACATGTGGTCTATGCTGCAGATGCGCGTCGGCAAGCGGCAGCTGCACACCCACAACGGCTTGCTTACCAACTATGCCGGAGCAGACGGCATGAAGACGGGTTTCATCTGTGACAGCGGCTTCAACGTGGTCGCAAGCGCTACCCGAGAAGGTCACAAGCTAGTTGCGGTGGTCCTTGGCGAGGCCACCGGCCAGGAGCGTAGCGTGCGCGCCGTCAACCTGCTCGAGCACGGATTTCGAACGCGTCGTTGGAAATCGCTGTTCGGATCGTCGACACTTGACACCTTGCCCTTGGACGAAAGCGCCAAGATGGCCGTGACCAAGCCTGGAAGAGTTATCTCAGCGGTATGCGGTACTGGTGGACGCGCGGTCGCCAGAGTCAAAAAAAAGGGCCGAGGCATTGCTGGAGAAAGCCAAGCCAAGGTGCGGCACGCGCGCTCGAAAGGAAGAGGGACTGCTATGACGAGGAAAAGTCCCAGCGCTTCACCGTAGTGAATCGGCGCCATGCGACCGAGCAACGCATTTCGGTAGAGTTTACGGATTTTAGAGGGCGCGGGGCGTGCGCTTGGGCGGTCCTTTGCGCGTCTGTCAGCAGTTAACCCCATCGACGACTGTCTCAAGCCAAGGCCGCCCAACGCCCTGGCAGCTTGTTATAAGGGTGCGATCGGTAACTGCTCGCGTAGGTGAATTACAGGTGGTTGACACTGAGCACATCGTTGCGATGCGCAAGATTGATCCGCTACAACGCACACAGCCACGCACCTGGGTTCAATCACTGGGAAAGCCGTGGCTTGCCGCAGTAATCCTGGTTTTGTTGGCGATCGGCCATGGCAGATTCGAATACATGCGTTGGTCCGCGGAAGACCGCATGCGTCAGGAAGTAGCAGCAAAAAGACAGGCAGATGTAGTCGCGGCGGATATCGCAGCGGCGAAGCGAAGAACAGAGGAAGACATCCAAAGCGTCATCAGCAGCGAGGCCGAGGCACCTAGAGCTGCGACTTCGATCGCGCCACCTGAACCAGAGCCTCAGCAACTTCATGCGCCTGCGAGCTCGATGGCGCCGCCCGTCGCGGTTGTGCCATCTCTCCCATGCGAGGGGGTGGAAGCCCAAGTTGCAATCGAGCGCCGTTGTCTGCAACCCAAGGACAGCTTCAAGGATTGCCCCGAGTGCCCCGAGGTGGTCGTTATCCCAGCCGGAGAGATCATGATGGGGTCGCCATCCCATGAGGGGGGCCGTGGAAGCAACGAAGGGCCACAGCACAAGGTGGCAATAGAAAAACAGTTTGCAGCGGGAAAGTTCGAAACGACTTTTGAAGAATGGGATGCTTGTGTGCTAGCGGGCGCGTGCAAGCACGCTCCCAACGATCAAGGCTGGGGCAGGGGGCGGCGCCCCGTAATCAACGTGTCGTGGGAAGACGCCAAGGAATACGTGGCGTGGCTGTCGAAGAAGACCGGGTTGAAATATAGGCTGTTGACGGAAACGGAATGGGAGTACGCGGCTCGTGCGGGCACGAACACCCCTTTCTCGACCGGGAAAACCATCACCAGCGACGAGGCAAATCTCGATGGTGGATATACCTACGGCGGTAGCGGGAAGGGCCGGTATCGCAAGAGCACTGTTGAGGTGGGCTCTTTCCGGCCGAACGACTTCGATCTTTACGATATGCATGGCAACGTTTGGGAATGGGTGGAAGACTGCTGGCACTCCGATTACAGCGGCGCGCCCGCCAATCGCAGTGCCTGGATAGATCGATGCAACGAGCGTAGCCGAACCCTTCGCGGCGGCTCCTGGATTGACCCTCCAAGGATCGTCCGGTCCGCATACCGCAGCAGGAACATTCCAGTCTACCGCAGCAGCACCGTTGGGTTCCGAGTCGCCAGAACTCTCGATTGAAGCGCACTGAATTAATTTCGTGCCTGCGGGCCCTGCGCTGTTGGCGCCCGCCCGGGTCTAGAGCAGCCCCAGCTCCGCCAGCTGCTTCCTGAGCTTCGGCGGCATGGCGACGATGCTTCCGGCCGCGCTGCGCCCGAGATCCTGCGGCGCCTCGGCAGTGTCCAGATAGCGCCAGCCCTGGAAGGCGCGCCGCGGCGTCGGCCGTACGGGCACCAGCTCGTTCTTGAGGATCAGCAGGCAGCACGGCGTGCCATCGTCCTTGGTGCCTTCGTCGATATCCAGCAGCGGCTGGCGCACCTGCACGAGGCCCTTGATCACCCAGTAGAGCGAGCCGCCGTCGATGAGCTCGGCCGCCCGCTTGGGCGTCTGGAACGTGCGGTGGAAGAGACGGGGCTTCTTCTCTCCGGCCCGGCGCCGAGCCCTGAGGCGCTCGGTCTGCCAGGACGCCAGGTCCTCGATGGAGTCGCATCCCACGCACAGCTTGATCAGATGCAAAGGCATCCTGTCCCCTCGCTCAAGGGCACTCCCCTTGGTTGGAGAATCCTACAGGATGATAGCGCTTCCGGCGAGCCGGGGCGCGGCCTAAGCTGGGGACAGCAGCAATCGTGTCGCAGGAGCTTCGCCATGCAGGATGTATCGCGCCGCTCGTTGCTGCGCTGGCGCAGGGCAAGATCAAGCCCGGCCCGGATACGGCGCTCGTGGTCGTCGACGTGCAGAACTGCTTCCTGCCCGGAGGCAGCCTCGCGGTCGCCAAGGGCGACGAGATCATCCCGCTGATCAACAGAATCGCCAAGTCCTTCCAGAACGTGGTGCTGACCCAAGACTGGCACACGCCGGGCCACATCTCCTTCGCCTCTTCCCATCCCGGCAAGAAGCCGTTCGAGAGCATCAAGCTGCCGTACGGCAATCAGATCTTGTGGCCCGACCATTGCGTGCAAGGCACCGAAGGTGCCGCCATCAACAAGGGGCTAGACATTCCCCACGCGCAGCTCGTCATCCGTAAGGGCTACAATCCGAAGGTCGACAGCTACTCCGCCTTCATCGAGGCGGACGGCAAGCTCAAGACCGGGCTCGACGGCTATCTCAAGGGGCGCGGCATCAAAAGTATTTTCGTCGCCGGCCTCGCCACCGACTTCTGCGTCGCCTGGAGCGCGACGGATGCGCGCAAGCTTGGCCTCGACGCCTACGTGATCGAGGACGCCTGCCGCGGCATCGACACCCAGGGCTCCCTGGCCACCGCTTGGACCAACATGCACAAGGCCGGCGTCAAGCGTATCCAGTCGACCGACCTCGCGCTGGGCGTTTGAGATTAGCGTCTCGACACGAGGCTGGAGGGATCTCGCAGCGAACGTTGCGTGCTCAGGCGCTGTCGTGGCCGTCCGGCCGTGGCCGGCGGCGGCCACGCTCGAGCTTGGGGCGAGCGCCGATCTTGCTGCCCACGTCGTCGACCTTGCGCAGCGCCGCCGCGAACGCGTCGCGAATGGCGAGCGGCAGCTCCTCGTTGGCGTGGCTGCCCTCGCGCTCGTGGCACACCACGATCGGCTGCCGGCGCGGCAGGCCGATCTCGATCTTGATCTGAAAGACCTTGGGCTTTTGCGGGCTGCGGTGCGGCGCTTCCAGGACGACGCGGCAGTGGGTCATGCGGCTGAAGTGTTTCTCCAGTTTCGAGACCTTCTCCCGCACCCGCTCCTCGACCGCCTCGCTCTTCTCGATACCGTGGAAATGGATCTCGACCGGACTGTGCATGAGGGGCCCTTTCCGATGGGAGCGAGGGGGTGCCGCATCTCAGCACGTGGGGGCCCGGCTGGCCAGGGTCAAGGCGCGCAGGTGCCGCAAGGCGGCAAGCCTGGATACCGCCCTGGGCCGGATTTGCTGCCTGCTTGCCGGACCCGCCGGCTCAGTTGGGCTTGCCGGTCTCGAGATTGAGGTTGAGCTCGGACGCATCCGCCGGGCGACGGCAGCGGCCGTCGAACTCCGCCCCCTGCTCGATGGCGAGCGACATGTGGTGGATGTCGCCTTCCACGCGCGACGACGACTGGAGCGTAACGGTCACCCCGCGAATGACGCCCGAAATCTGGCCGCGCACGATCACCCGCTCGGCGGCGACGGTGCCGGTGACCTTGCCCTTCTCGCCGATGATGACCTCGCTGCCGCCGACATCGCCCTCGACCTCGCCGTCGACCTGCAGCGTGCCCTGGCTGATGATCTTGAGGCCTTGGCCGATGATCTTGAGGTCGTTGCCGATGACCGACTTGGCGCCGGGCTCCGACGGGGCTGCACGCCGCTGCTGCGGCTGTTGCGGCACCGCGTTCAGGCTGGGGCCGGAATTGCTCTTGAGGGGCTCGAGCTTCTTGGGCTCGCCCGTTGGGCTACGCGTGAACATGTGTCCCCCGGTTATGTCCTGATTGATGTGAAGGCGCGATGGCAGCACCGCCACGTGGTGGAATTGTGTCAGCTTCCCGAGAAAGTGCCAAGGCGGCATTGAAGACGGCGGCAATGACGGCGACCGTCCGGCAGAGGATGCGCCCGCGGCGACACAGCGAGCGAAAAATTTGCTCTGGTGCTCAAGCGCGCGCTTGCCTAAGCTGGATGCTGCACCACACCGTTGAAAAAACACGGTTCATTCGATTGGCCAAGAGGAAAGCCATGCGCTTGGGAACGGCAATCACGCTTTCGTGCATCGTCTTGACGGCGTCCGCGGTACCGGCGCTGGCGCAGGGAGCTCCGCCCTGCAGCAACCCCAACGCGCTCGGTCTGGCGCGCACCGTCGAGGTCGACACGACCGGCGGACCGGGCTTCGGCTTCGAGCAGTACAAGGCCCACGACTTCCTGGTGCTGAAGGAGGTGGTGCTGACGTTCGACGACGGCCCCTGGCCGGTCAATACCCGCGCTGTGCTCGAAGCGCTGGCGGAGCATTGCGTGAAGGCGATATTCTTCCCCATCGGCAAGCACGCCCTGTGGCACCCGGAGATCCTCAAGGAGGTCGCAGCCGCCGGCCACACGATCGGCGGCCACACCTGGTCGCATGCCAATCTCGGCGGCAGCACGAAGGCATGGCCGAAGCGCGTCGCGAAAAAAGACGAGCCGGAAAAATCGCTCGAGGCCAAGTCGATCGAGGAAATCGAGAAAGGTTTCAGCGCCATCAAGCTGGCAATCGGCGCCCCACCGGCCCCGTTCTTCCGCTTCCCGTACCTGAAGGACCCGAAGGAAGCCGTGGACTACCTGGGCACACGCAACATCGCCGTCTTCTCGCACGACCTCGACAGCTTCGACTTCAAGATGCGCAAGCCGGAAGATGTCGTCAAATCCGTCATGGGCAAGCTGGAAAAGAAGGGCAAAGGCATCATCCTGATGCACGACTTCCAGCAGGCGACCGCCAAGGCCGTGCCGGCCATCCTCGCGGAGCTCAAGGCCAAGGGCTACAAGGTGGTGCACATGCGCGCCAAGACGCCGCTGGCGACCATTGCGCAGTGGGACGAAGCGGCCAAGGGCGAGATCAAGGGCCCGTCGGGTGGCGACAAGCCGACCTCGAGCGTGGTGCGCACCATCGAGGAGGCGCCCGCCCAGGCCGTCACCGCCGGCGCACCCGCTCCGGCGAAGAAGTAGGGCGGCCTCGCTGCTCAGTGCTGCAACCTCGTGCTGAGCCTGCCTGCCCTCGGACTTGTTCCGAGGGTCGAAGAACGCTCGGAGTCCGCGGCCTCCCTTCGACAGACGTCATCTCAAATCACGGCTTTGACTGGCGGTGTAGACTTACGTCCGAACCCAGCCGTTGCCGGTGAGCTGCTCTTGCGGCTGGAAGCGCTTCTTGTAGCTCATCTTGGGCGAGCCCTGGATCCAGTATCCGAGGTACAGGTAGGGCACGCCGAGGCGGCGCGCGTAGGCGATGTGCTCGAGGATCATGTAGGTGCCGAGCCCGCGCCTGGCGGCCTCCGGCTCGTAGAAGCTGTAGACCATCGAGATGCCGTCGGAGAGACGGTCGCACAGCGCCACGGCGAGGAGGGGTTGCTTGTCGCCACGCGCCGCGGCGAGGGGCTGGGCTCGATACTCAGTCACGAACGTGTCGATGATGCTGTCCTCCACCATCATGGCGTAGTCGAGCACCGTCATGTCGGCCATACCGCCGTCGGCATGGCGCGCATCGATGTAGCCGCGGAACAGCGAATACTGCTCCGACGTCGGCGTCGCCTGCAGCCGACGCGCCACGAGGTCGCTGTTGATCTCGATCACGCGGCGGAGCGAACGGCCGGGCTGGAACTCGCCCACCACCACGCGCACCGAGACGCACGCCTGGCAGCCCTCGCAGTAGGGCATGTAGGCGATGTTCTGGCTGCGCCGGAAGCCGCCCTTGAGCAGGTTGTCGACCAGCGCCGGCGGCTTGTCGTGGGTGAGGTGGGTGAAGAGCTTGCGTTCGAGGCGGCCCGCTAGATACGGGCAGGGCTGCGGCGCCGTCACGTAGAACTCGGGAAAATGCTTCTGCTGCTCGGTCATGCGGCCACACGCGCCCTCACTCTGTACGGGCGATGATAGGTGAGGGGGCGTGCGGCGATCAAGTGGGATGCGCGGGCGGATGCAACTA
>VBAB01000395.1 GCA_005888525.1 Alphaproteobacteria bacterium | reverse complement strand
TCGCCGCGAACAGCACGCCGCTGCCCCAGGCGTGCGGCGCAAGGCGCACGCCGTGCGCCGATGTCAGCGCCGCGATGCGTCGGATCTCCGTCATGCCGCCGGCGCGGGCGACGTCGGGTTGGGCGATGTCCAGGGCGCGCCGCTCGAGCAGGTCCTGGAAGTCGAAGCGCGTGAACTCGCGCTCGCCCGAGGCGATGGGGATGGTCGTCGAGCGGCGGACCTCGGCTTGGCCGGCATGGTCGTCCGGCGACACCGGCTCCTCGAACCAGGCGATGTCGTAAGGCTCGAGCTCCCTGGCGAGCTTGATGGCGGTTGCGACCTCGAGCGAGCCGTGCGCGTCGACCATCAGCTCTACGTCGGGGCCGAGCCCGCGACGGGCTGCCTTCACCCGGCGCACGCACTTGGGGATCGAGAACCCGTCGCGGCCGACGACGCGCATCTTGCAGGCGGTAAAGCCCTTGGCCGCATAGCCCGCCAGCTCTGCCTCGGCCTCCTCGCCGGGTGCCCAGCCGCCGCTGGCATAGCCGCGCACCGATCGGCGCACCGCACCGAGCGCCTGGTAGAGCGGAACGCCGAGCGCCTGCGCCTTCACGTCCCACACCGCGATGTCGACGCCGGCAATCGCTTCCATGATGACACCGCGCCGCCGGCTTTCATCGGCTTGCGTCACCCCACGCTC
This sequence comes from Alphaproteobacteria bacterium, assembly GCA_005888525.1. GTDB lineage: Bacteria > Pseudomonadota > Alphaproteobacteria > Rhizobiales > Hyphomicrobiaceae > AWTP1-13. Next base: position 4,244 of record VBAB01000395.1, on the reverse strand, counting down.
GAGTGCCGGCGCACTCCGCGAGCCGTTGTACATCTTCTCGTAGATACGCTCGGAGAACATCGGGTCCTCGCCGACGACCTCGGGCGCCAGCTCGTGCGCGACGATGGCCGCGACGATCGGCGGTGATCCGAGTGCGGCGCCGATGCCGGTGAGCCCGTCGTCGGTCTCGACGCGAATGAGCGTCGCGTCGCTCTTGACCTTGGTTCCAAGATCGGTGCGGTGTTGCTTCTCCCTCGGAACGGATGCCGACATGGGAACGGCGGATACTTTGGCGATCTTCATGGGCTCGTTCTTCTCGAGCTGGTGAGCTCGTATTCCGCGATCACGTTGCGTAGACCTACCCAGCGAGTGCAGCGGCCGTGACCTCTGGCGACCCGCTATGCTTGTAGATTCTTTTTTACCCCTGGCACCAATGACCGTATGTATTCGATAGCCCTGCGCCGGATGTCGTGATCGACGATGCTGGAATAGAGGCGCAGCAATTCGCCGACTTCGTCGACACTGACCTGCCCTGCGCGAGCAGAGGAGCTGACTCGCGGGTCAGCAGCAGAGTCATCCCGACCGTCAGTCAGGCCGTCGAAGAAGAATGAGACGGGTACGTCAAGCGCGTTTGCGCACGTGAAGAGGCGACCTGCGGTGATCCGGTTGTCGGCAGCCTCGTATTTTTGAAGTTGCTGCGGCGACACGCCTATCCTTGAAGCAACGACGTCCAGCGAGAGATCGAGTACGGCGCGCCGTTGGCGGATACGCTCGCCGACATGCACATCGATACTGCCCTTGCGCCTGCTACCCGCTGCTGGAGAGGCTGAAGGTACCCTACTCGTCATCGCACAATCTCGTCCGAACCGTGCACCGTGCACACTCATACTGCATTCCTGCACTCCACAAGCAAAACTAGAATTCAGTGGGGAAAAAGCGGCGGCCGAGCGACGCCGTACATAATGACGATGACAATCCGTGCACCCAAGCGATTCGGAGGTGCACGATGTCAGCTATCTCTTCCGGAGGTCGAACTGAACCCGGCAAAACGCCATCGTCAGCGGCTTCGTCGAGTTTTCTAGACGACATTCGCATAAACTTTGGCCCCTCGGGATTGCTGGGACGCTTCTTTCTGGCGGCCGATGCCGCAGTTCAAGAGCGTGGCGTGCGCCTGTCTTTCGCTCCGATGGAGCAGCTCGTGGAAATCAATCGTGAAAACCCCCAATCATGGCGGCCGCTGCTGCCGCATTATGATCCGAGCTATGGAGGCATCAGCGAGAAAAACGCGTTCTGTCTCATCGGTCGGAGCCATGGAGGCGACATCGTGGCAACCCAAGCCGCGCGTTTCTATGACTTTGCCGAGACGAACCTCCATGAGGAAGCAACGAGCCTACGGCTTTTCTACCCTGACCCAACGCGCATGCGTCGTCCGGGAGAGACCTGCACGATCACGGCTCCGAGCGCCAAGGGCATCAGAGGCCGCGTCGCGTTCTCCGGGGCGGCGTGGTACAGGCCCGATTTCCGAGGACGCGAGCTGTCTTCGCTGTTGCCGCCCATCGGGCGCGCCTATGCTCACGCCATATGGGACACGGATTGCACTTTCACCTTCATCGCCAAAGCCTTGGTCGATAATGGCGCTTGGCGGCGGGCCGGTTACTCCAATCTCGAGTGGAACGTCGTGCTGCGCAATTCCGTGATGGGCCAGTACCATGGTGCACTCGTTTGGATGCATACCGAAGAGATGCTGGAAAACCTGTCAGCCTACCTGCAACGCCTTCCGCAGGTCGATGGTCGGGTCGAGCAGCGACGTGCTCAGTAGGCGCGTTCCTCCGTCGGACTCCTCGAACGGCAGGATCAAACGCATGTAGCGAAGACGAAGATTGGCGCCGCGCGTTTTTGACACAATCGCATCCACCTGCTCGCACACGGGCTGGCGACTGTGCAGCGCCGCCTTATAAGCCGTGGCCGCCGCGGAGCCGTAGCGATAGTCCGGTTGCTCGTGTAGCGGTATCCCACGCGCCCTGCGCGCCCACGTGGGATCGTAGCTGCCGAGCCGATCTCCCCAATGCTGCATGATAAGTGTCCCTCTCTCGGGGGCCGGTGCCACTACCAAGTAGCGACCTTGCAACGGACCTCGCAGGACCTTGTCGATGCGTTCTTGGTCAAGCGAGGTCTGATGGTTGGACCAAAACCTGACTATCTGGGCAAAGGGGTTCTGCCCCGACATTCGCTCGGTGTCGATCGCACGCGAAAGAAAGCTCGGTGTACGCGTCTTCGCTTCGCACCTTTGCAAGACGCCGTTGAGCCCCGCGACCGCCTCCGCTCGCCCCCGGCAGACGCGGTGCTCCCAGTTTGTCTCGAGACACGCCAGAACAGTGCGCCGACTAGGCAGATCGGACAGAAAGCAGATGGCGCTCGCAATAGTCCGCGCCAGCACCAATTCCGGTCGAAGATTGATGATGAGCCCGCTGGGGTGGAATTGGAAATGAACGAAGCCCAGGTTCACAACGACGTAACGGGCAAGCCTTTCGCCGGCCTGCACCGACCTCAGCGACTCTGCGAGAGAGAAGAACGGCCAATGCCACAGATGATGCTCGTCATCCAGGATTAGATCATTGGTCCGCATACACCCTGCACGCCACTGATAGGAATAGCCTAAGCCTACTTGCGAATAATAGACTCGAAGCGGCAGTTTGCCAACGCCAGCACGTCGTCGCACAGCGAGCGCGTGAGCATGCCGCGCAGATCTGTATCGTCCAGACCACACAGCTGGCGCAGCGCATCGGCCTTGGCCCGCAAATGCACGAGTGAAACAGCAGGCAGGTTCGCCATTTCGAAGTAGGCGCTGGCCGACTCGCGGCGAAGCAGCTCCTCCAATACCTCGAGATGCTCCTGAAGCTCCGGCGTCCAACTGGACGAAGACGATAGTCGACGCATGGAGTACTGCAGAAAGGCGAGCTCGGTGCGACACAACAGAGCTCGCGTTACCAACTTGTCCAACGATAGGTTTTGCCGGAAGGTTTCCTCTGCTCGCTGAACGTCGCAGACACTAGCCATTTCCCCTCCCGAGACGAGAAATTTTCTCGCAGAGGTTGATTTAACTGGACCGATGCCACGAACGCAAGACGGTTGAGCCTCAAGGATGGCGTCGGACGGCAAGGACCGCTGGAACCTTGTAGCGATGGAAGCCATTCCAAGTCGTGCTGCGCACGGGCATAGGGAGGGTGGCGCAGCGGGGAGCGCTGGACGTGGCGCCGTCGACGCGTAGAGTGGCGCCGGATATGTAGGCAGCTGCCGGCGAAAGCAAGAAGGCAATCGCAGCCGACACTTCTGCTTCGGTCCCCATGCGCCTCATCGGCACGAACTCCTGGAACTGCCTGATCAGTTCAGCGCGACTCGCGGGATAGTTGTCCAAGCCGGAAGAAGCAATCCAGCCGGGCGCGACGGTGTTGACGCGCACGCCAGACACCGCCCACTCGCATGCTGCGCTCATGGTGAAATTGATCATTCCCGCACGCGCAGCAGCGCTATGCGCCATATCCGGTCGGCCTTGCCAGATGTCCCCTGCGATATTGACGATACTGCCCCCGTGGTCTCGCATCCATTGGCAGTAGCACTCTCTCGCCATGAGAAATCCGCCATGGAGGTTGGTGCGCACCACCGCATCCCAACCCTTGAGGGAGATCGAAGCAATCGGAGCGGAGAACTGTCCGCCGGCATTGTTGACAAGTCCGTCTATGCGGCCATGGGCATCCAGAATTCCGGCAATGGTTGCCTTCACCTTGTCCTCGTCGCGAATGTCACAGGGGTATGTCGTTGCGACCCCGCCGTCGTCGGTTACTTCGACTGCAACCGTCTCGAGTTTTTCAGGCGTGCGTCCGATCAAAGCAACGACCGCGCCGAGGGATGCGAGCTCATGGGCAGTGCACCGGCCGATGCCGCTGCCGCCCCCGGTGATGACGACAACCTTGCCGGCAAAGAGGCGTTCGCGGAATATTGACGTGTATCCACGGTCCATAGCGTGGTCGCCGACGCCGCGAGCGTCGCCCGCGCGCTGGTCAGCAAGCTCCCGTTCAGTGTCGAGCATGCTCGGACTGCAACCCGTATCGTAGGGGCCGGTGCCCATGGGACCTCCACAGCTCGCTGCAAAACACCGACTGCCTAGCCGATTCCCGAGCCCGCCGCGGTTCAATCCTCGCGCTTGGCGTATTTATCAACCATTGGTTGACGCTCCGGCATGATGGAGCAGCATGCAGCGGGCCCAT
>VBAB01000982.1 GCA_005888525.1 Alphaproteobacteria bacterium | reverse complement strand
CAGCGTGTTTTGGTGCGGTTCATCGAAATTCTCCAACGAGGCCGCTTACCTGCATCGCAAGTTCATGGCGATGTGGGGCTCCAACAATGGTGACCATCAGGCCCGCATCTGCCATTCCACAACCGTTGCCGGCGTGGCCAGCACTTTCGGCTACGGGGCGATGACCAACAGCTTCAACGATATCCACAACAGCAAAGTCATGTTTCTGCTCGGTGGCAATCCCGCCGAGGCGCATCCCGTTTCGATGCTGCACCTGCTGCACGCCAAGGAGAGCGGCGCCAAGTTGATCGTGGTGGATCCGCGCTTCACCCGAACGGCGGCCCATGCCGACGAGTACGTGCGCATACGCTCGGGCACCGACGTGGCGTTCTTATGGGGTGTCCTGCACGAAATCCTGGCGAACGGCTGGGAAGATAAGGACTACATCGCCAAACGCGTATGGCGCTTCGACGACGTCCGCAAGGAGGTCGAACCCTGGACGGCCGAGGAAACCGAGCGCGTCACAGGGGTGCCCGCCGACCAGGTCAGGAAGGTCGCCAAGATGGTCTCCGATCTGCGACCTGGCACGCTCATCTGGTGCATGGGCCTTACACAGTCCAGCATTGGCATCAACAAGGTTCGAGCGGCCTGCATCGTCCAGCTGGCTCTCGGCAACATCGGCAAATCGGGCGGTGGCGCCAATATCTTTCGCGGTCACGACAACGTGCAAGGCGCCACCGACATCGGCTCCAACTCCGACACTCTCCCTGCCTATTACGGTCTCTCCGCCGCTGCCTGGCAACATTGGGCCGGTGTATGGGGCGTGGACTACAAGTGGCTGCTGTCGCGCTTCGCCAGCAAGGAGCTGATGGAGCGCGAGGGCATCACGATCTCGCGCTGGCACGACGGCGTGCTGGAACCACAAGGTATCGCCGCCCAACCCAATCCCTTGCGCGCCATGATCTACTGGGGTCACTCGCCCAATTCGCAGTCGCGCGGCCCCGATCTCAAGAAAGCAATGGAGAAGCTCGAACTCCTCGTCGTCATCGATCCGGTGCCAACGGCCACTGCCGTGATCGGCGAGCGCAAAGACAACACATATATGCTGCCCGCCGGCTCCACGATGGAATGCGCCGGTTCAGTTACCAACTCGCAGAGGGCCCTGCAGTGGCGCGACAAGGTCATCAATCCGATATTCGAGGCCAAGAGCGATTACGAGATCGCCTACCTGTTCGCCAAGAAATTCGGCTTCGCTGACGAGCTCACGAAGAACATCAAGGTCGAGAACAACGAACCAGTCGCAGAAGACATTCTGCGCGAAATCAATCGCGGAAGCTGGTCGATCGGCTACACGGGACAAAGCCCGGAGCGGCTGAAGCTGCATATGCAGCATCAGGATAAGTTTCACACGACGTCCTGCATCGGCCTGAGCGACCCGGTAAAAGGTGAGTACTACGGCCTTCCGTGGCCCTGCTGGGGCACCCCGGAAATGAAGCATCCGGGCACCCCCTTGCTGTATGACGAGTCCAAGCCTGTCGCCCAAGGCGGCCTCTCCTTCCG
>VBAB01000394.1 GCA_005888525.1 Alphaproteobacteria bacterium | reverse complement strand
CGCTCAAGAACTGCACCCGCTTGGCCCTCAACTGATGGCGCACAATCCGCGGCATCCCCACCTCCTGCCCCACAACCGGCTCGCGACCCTCGGATACATCGCGCGACAGCATGGGTCAATTCATAAACGCAAAACTGCAAGGCTTACATGGCCTTGTGAAGCAAGATGAGACAATGAGGGACGGTATGGAAAACGGCCATTGGTGCCCAGGAGAGGACTCGAACCTCCACGCCGGTGAAGGCGCTAGTACCTGAAACTAGTGCGTCTACCAATTCCGCCACCTGGGCCAATGCCTTGGCGATGCTCAGTCTGTTGCGCATCTCCGGGTCATCGGGAGGCCCGTTATGATTGCTGACAGATCGGCCGTCAAGGCGGGGTGCATGGCATCCGTCCCTATGACTTGCCGGGCGCCCGCATGCGCTCCAACAGGCTGCCGAGGATGCCCTTGGGCAGGAAGATGATGAACAGGACCAACAGGACGCCGTAAATCAGGTTGTCCCAGCCGACCGCCTGCGTGCCGAAGCCGATGCGCAGCCCTTCGGCCAGCATGATGGTGATGATGGCGCCGACCGTTGGGCCAAGGGCCACGTAGATGCCGCCGACCACGGCCGCGAACACCATCTGCAGCGACACCGAGATGCCGCTCACGGTGTCGGGCGAGATGAACATCTGGTACTGGCAATAAAGGGCGCCGGCGAGTGCCGTCATGACGGCGCTGAGGAGCGTGATCTTGAGCTTCTCTGCCGTCACGTTGATGCCGGCCGCGGCCGCGGCATCCTCGTCCTCCGAGATCGCCTCCATGGCATAGCGCATCATGCTGCGATCGACCCAGTACCAGATCACCAGGCCCGCCGCCCAGACGGCAAGCGCGATCAGGTACCATGTCTCCTTGTCGTCGAACTGCAGGGCCACCAACAAGCTGCCTTTGGTGCGCTCCGGCGTGTAGCCCAGCGATCCGCCGGTCTGGTCGCGGGTGGCGGTGATGACCTGCAGCACGATGCCCGAGAGCGCGAGCGTGACCAGCGCGAAATAGTGCCCGATGATGCGGAAACGAAAGCAAGGATAGGCCACCACCAGGGCCAGCGCGCCGGCAGCCAGCAACGCCAGCGGAATGCCGATCCAGGGCGATACGCCCAGATGATTCCAAAGCAGCGCGGTGACGTAGGCGCCCACGCCCATGAAGCCGCCGTGACCCAGCGACACCAGACCGAACCGGCCCATCACCGACCACGAGGTGTAGGCGAAGGACCAGATCAGGATGAGCACCATCACGTGCAGGTGGTAGGGTTGCCTGTAAACGAACGGCAGCGCGATGAGGGCCGCCGCGACGATTCCCAACAGCAGGTTGCGCGCGTTCACGAGCGCCTCGCGAGCAGGCCCTGCGGCCGTGCGAACATCATCAAGATGAAGAACGCAAAGGCCAGCACGTAGCCCCATTCGAGGTCGGAGTAGAGGCCGCCCAGCGAGATGATCTCAGCGAAGACGAAAGCCGCCACGAAGCCGCCGATGAAGTTGCCAAGTCCCCCCAGCACGACGATCAGGAATGTGATCGGGCCGAAAGACAGGCCGACGAAGGGATGGACGTCGTACTGCAGCACCAGCAGGCACGCCGCCAGGCCGGCGAGCGCGCCGCCCAGCGCCGAAGTCACGAGATAGAGGCGCTTGGTGTCGACACCCATCAGCACCATGATCTGGCGATCCTGCGAGATGGCGCGGATGGCGGTGCCGATGTAGGTGCGCGTCATGAACAGATAGATCACGACCATGCCCGCCAGCGCCGCAAGGAAGGCGAGCAGGCGCGCGAAGCTGAAGTGCATCTCGCCGATCGCCAGCACCGGCAGGCGGATGCCGAGATTGCGAAAATCGATCCCGAAGGCCACGGTGGCGAAGCTCTGCAGGAAAAACAGCACGCCGCCAGTGGCGAGCAGCTGGTTGATCGGCGCCGCGTCGAGCAGCGGCTGGATGACGATGTAGTGCAGGAGCAGGCCGAGGACCGCAACCAGCGCGATGCAGGCCGGCGCGGCGATCCACATCGGCAGGCCGTAGACCGAGTAGAAGTAGTAGAGGCCGTACATGCCGATCATGATCAGCTCGGCGTAGCAAATCCACACCACGTCGATGACGCCGAAGATCAAATTGAGGCCGAGCGCGATCAGCGCCAACACGCCCCCCAGCAGGATGCCGCTGATGACCGCCTCGAGCAGATAAACGTCGAAGAATTCGAACATCGCAAACCCACTCTAAACGCCGAGATACGCCTGTTTGATGGTGTCGCTCGCCAGCAATTCCGCCGACGCGCCGGAAGCGCGGATGTTGCCCGCCTCGAGCAGGTAGGCGCGATCGACCACGCGCAGCACCTGCTGCACGTTCTGCTCGACGATCAACACGGTAAGGCCGCCCGAGCGGATGCGTTGGACCAGCTCGAACACCTGTTGCACGACCACCGGCGCGAGGCCCGCCGAGGGCTCGTCCAGAAGCAGCAGCTTGGGATCCGACATCAGCGCGCGGCCGATGGCGCACATCTGCTGCTCGCCGCCCGACAGGGTGCCGGCAAGCTGGTTGCGCCGCTCCTTCATTCTGGGGAAGAGATCGAACACGAACTCCAGCCGGTGCGCGAACTTCGCCCGCGCCGAGGGCGTGAATGCCCCCATGCGCAGATTGCCCTCCACTGTGAGGCGCGGAAAGAGGCGCCGGTTCTCCGGCACGTGGGCGATGCCGAGCTCGATGATCCGATGCGGCGCCTCGGCCAGCACGTCCACCCCCTCCATGCTGATCGCGCCGGACCACGGCCGGATCATTCCGGAGATCACGCGCATCAGGGTCGTTTTGCCGGCGCCGTTGGGGCCGATCACTCCCACGGCCTCGCCGGCGTTGACGTCGAGGGTCGTGCCGAACAGCGCCTGGAAGGTCCCGTAGCCCGCGGCGACCGCATCGAGTTTGAGCATCGACCCCATTCCCTCAGCGCGCCGCCGCCGCCGCGACCGCCCGGGTCGCATGCGCGTCGGTGCCGAGATAAACCTCGATGACCTTCGGGTCGTTCACCACCGCGGCGGGCAGCCCTTCCGCAATCTTCTCCCCGTGGTCCAGCACGATGACGCGGTCGACCACACGCATTAGAACGCCCATGATGTGCTCGACCCAGATGATCGTGATCCCCAGCTCGTCCCGGATGCGGCGCAGCATATCGGCTGCCTGATCCATCTCGTGCTCGTCCAGCCCGCCGAGGCTCTCATCCGCCAGCAGCAGCGTGGGCTCGGTGGCCAGCGCCTTGGCGAGCTCGAGCTTCTTGAGAGCCGCTGCACCCAGCCCGTCGACCCTGGCACGCCGGTCGGTCGGCAGGCCGACCGCTGCAAGCGCTCGCTCGGCCGAGGAGTCGGCCTTGGCTCGACTGTGCCCACCCTGGCCGAAGTAGCCGGCCAATGCCACGTTCTCGAAAATCGAGAGCCGGCGAAACGGCCGCGGGATCTGAAATGTCCGGCCGATGCCGCGGTTGATGATCTTGTGAGGGGCCAGACCCGCGATCTCGCTGCCCTCGAACACGATCGACCCTGCGCTCGGCCGGAACGTGCCCGACAGCATGTTGAAGATCGTGCTCTTGCCCGAGCCGTTCGGGCCGATAAGGCCGAGAATCTCGCCTTTGTCGACCTTGAAGGACACGTCGTTGACGGCCGTGAACCCGCCGAAACGCTTGATCAACCCTTTGACGACGAGCACAGCCGCACGGTCCTCCTCGAAGCGGGTTCTACTTCGGCGAGTAGGTCGTGCCTGCCGGGAACTCCAGAACAGCTTCGCGCTGCGCCTGGCTCTTGGGCCAGACCACGTAAGACTTGTCGTCGATGTACTGCGTGATCACGGGCGACGCGCGCAGGTTTTGTCCGGCCACGGGCGAATCATCGCCTGCGAACTTCACGCCGAAGCCCAGCATCGTGCCGCCTTCCGGCAGATCGACCTCGAGCGCCGCCTTGCGCAGCGCATCTGCGTCGACGCCGCCATATTTCTTGATGGAGCGCGGCAGCACCTCGGTGAAGAACACGTAGCTGTTCGACGCCGACATGCCGACATGCGCGGAACGGATGGTGGTGCCGGGCTTCGCCTTATCGTACTCCTCGCCGACCATCTGAATCAGCGGCGGCAACTTGGGATCGAGGGCCTTCTGATTGGTGCTCCATATCGAGATCGGATCGACGTTGTAGATATAATCGACGTCCTTGCCCAAGCCCTCCTTGAGCTTCGCGTAGACGCCATAGCCCGCGCCGTGCCCGATCAAGGCACTGAACTTCAGGCCGTTCTCGCGCGCCTGGCGATGGAACAGCGTGATGTCCGGGTTGTAGCCGGTGTGGAAGATGACGTCCGGCCGCGCACGCTTGAGCTTGGTCACAAGCGCCGAGAGGTCGGGCGCGGTGGCCGAATAGCCTTCCTTCAGGACGAGGTTGAAACCGGCCTTCTTGGCGCCAGCCTCGTTGCCCTTGGCAACGTCGACGCCGTAGGCGCCGTCCTCGTGAATGATGGCGACGCGCACGTCCTTTGCGTCCTTGCCCAGCTTCTCCTTGGCGTTCTGGGCGACGAAGTCCATCGACAGCTCGCCGAACTGCGAGCCCGAGGGCTGGGCACGGAACACGTATTTGAGATTGCGGTTCTCGAGCACGGCCGAGGAAATGCAGGTGGTGATGAACATGAACTTCTTGAGTTGCTCGACGCGCGCCGCCACCGGTACGCACTGCGCCGACGAGAAGAAGCCCATCACCATGTCGACCTTTTCCTGCTCGATCAGACGTACGGCTTCGTTGATCGCCACATCGGGCTTGCTCTGGGCGTCGGCGTAGATCGCCTCGATCTGGTAGCCCTCGACGCCACCCTGCTTGATGAAGTGGTCGACCATGATCTTGACGCCGAGGTAGTGCAGCTCCGAGCCGCCGCCGGCCAGCGGGCCAGTCAGGTCGAAGATGACGCCGATCTTGATCTTCGGCTGGGCGACGGCGGGAACGGCGAGGCTCAGCGCCGCGACCACTGCAATGGCAGCGCCGAGCAGGCGACGCCCAAGACGCATCGACATTTCTTCCTCCCTTGACAGCGCGCGAGCGCCCGTTTGTTGCCGCCAATCAGACGAGGCGGCGAAAACAATGTCAAGCGCCTGACGCCTGGCCCATCTCATGCTTGCGTAGGGGCGGGAGGCTTCGATCGCTCGCTCAGCGCGCCGTCGTCGCGGTAGCGCGGTCCCGGCGTGTGCACTAAGCTTCGCCACCGAGCGCACCCGAGGTTGACAACAGACTCTGCGAGGAAAGGGCGGAAGGCCGGGCATGAATTTCGATTTCAGCGATGACTTGAAACAGCTGCGCGAGCAGGCACGGAAATTCCTGCGCGAGCGCTGCCCTTCGACGACCGTGCGGCGCGTGCTGGAAGGGCCCGAGCCCTATGACAAGGCGCTGTGGAAGGAGATCGCCGCCATGGGTTGGACCGGCGCGGCGATCCCGGAGCAATACGGCGGCGCAGGTCTCGGCCATTTGGGCCTGTGCGTGCTGGCCGAGGAGCTGGGCTCGGCGCTGGCGCCGGTGCCGTTCTCCTCCTCGGTCTATCTCGCCAGCGAAGCCATCATGGCAGGTGGCAGCGAGGCGCAGAAGAAAGATTGGTTGCCGAGGCTGGCGAGTGGCGAGGCGATCGGCACGCTGGCATTCGCCGAAGGACCGGGCAAAGCCGATGTCCGCAAGCTGCGCACGACCTTTCGCGGCGGTGTGCTGAGCGGCGAGAAGCTGCCCGTGCCGGACGGCGATGTGGCCGACGTCGCTATTGTCGCTGCGCAGGGAGAGCGCGGGGTCATCCTCACGATCGTCGATCTGAAGGCATCCGGCATCACTCGCACGGCCGTCGAGACGATCGATCCGAGTCGCTCGCATGCGCGCATCACCTTCCAGAGCACACCGGCCGAGGCGCTCGGAGCCGCGGGCGAGGGCGAAGCGCTGCTCAGGCGTGTCCAGGATCGCGCGGCGGTGCTGTTCGCCTTCGAGCAGGTGGGTGGTGCGCAGAGGTCGCTCGAGATGGCGCGCGACTACCCCATCGGCTCGTTCCAGGCGATCAAGCACAAGCTGGCCGACGTCTATGTCGCGACCGAGCTGGCGCGCTCGAACGCCTACTACGGCGCTTGGGCGCTCGCGCGCAATGCCCCCGAACTGCCGACCGCCGCCGCTGCAGCTCGGATCTCCGCCAACGAAGCCTTCTTCCTGGCGGCGAAGGAGAACATCCAGGTGCACGGCGGCATGGGCTTCACCTGGGAGTTCGATTGCCACCTCTACTACCGCCGCGCCAAGCTGCTGTCGCTCGCGCTCGGCAGCACCAGGCTTTGGAAGGATCGCCTGATCACCCAGCTGGAAACGGCTAACGCCCCATTGTGAGGAGGGCAAAGATGGATTTCGAAGACACTCCCGAGGAAGCCGAGTTCCGCTCCGGCGCACGCGCTTTCCTCGAGAAGAATGCCAAGCGGCGCGAGCCCGGCTCCGGCATGGTCTATCGCGCCGGCAACGAGGATCCCGCGTTCCGCAAGCGGGCCAAGGACTGGCAGGCCAAGAAGGCCGACGCCG
>VBAB01000981.1:5340-7386 GCA_005888525.1 Alphaproteobacteria bacterium | reverse complement strand
CACTGGATCACCAGTGGGACGGGGCGCCAGCGGCTTGCCCGGTACATCGCCGGGCCACAGCGGTGCGGGCCCCGGGCAGGAGAGCGTGATGATCGCGTCCGCCAGCGGAGCGGCATGCCCGTAGCATTGTTGCGCGGTCTCTCGGTCGACAAGGGCGGCCCGATAATCGGCCACGGTCATGGACTCGGCTTTGGCGAGCGTTGCCTTGGTCCGCTCGCTGACACCGTCGGGGTTTTGGTCGACCAGGCTGCGCTGGGACCAGCGGTTCTCCCAGGCCGTGATGGCGTTGCAGACCGGACCGGCAGACGCGATCGCGCGCTCGAGCTTATCGACCAAAAGATCGGCGCTGCGTCGGAGCAGCTGGATGCCCGCGCGCTCGAGTTCGGCAAGGAGGGCCTCGAACGCGGATTTGCTGGCGGCGTCCAGGTTTTCCCACCCTGCGGTCTCCAGCACGATCAATCGCGCGGGTTTTACGGCTGACGGGGCATGGCGCGGACCGAAGAGCCCGCAGCAGCCGCGATCGCCACCGGCGCGCTCGGCGATTGCGACGGCGACCTGCCACATATCCTCGATGCATCCGGCGTGCACGCCGTGCGTACTCATGCTGGTCGCCTGGCGCTCGCCGCGGTTGATGCCGCCCTGCGTCGGCTTCAGCGCGACGTTGCCGCAGAAAGCTGCGGGGCGGATAATGGAGCCGCCGACCTGCGTGCCGATGGCCGCCGGGATCATGCGCGCGGCCACTGCGGCGGCGGAACCCGAGGATGACCCTCCGGCCGTGCGTGCCGGATCGAAGGGGTTTGTGGTCGCTGGCGGATGAGCGCCGCCGAGCTCGGCCGTGGTCGTCTTACCGAGGATCACGGCGCCGGCCTGGCGCAATGCCCACACAGCCGCATTGTCGCGCTTGGGGAAGTTTGGTCTCGAGCAGGTCCTTGATGCCGACCGGCATTCCGTCGATGAGCGAGAGCGGACGCCCGACTTTCCAGCGCAGCGTGCTGGCGTCAGCAGCCTCGCGAGCGCCGGGCTCGTTCAACGCGGCGAAGGCTTTGACCACCGGCTCGCGCTCGTCGATGGTCGCAAGGCAGCGCTCGAGATAGGCCCGAGGCGTGTCGACACCATCGCGAAAGTGTGCAGCTGCATCGTGGAACGTGAGCGCTTTGAAGGTGGAGGGATCGTATTTTCGCGATGGCCTAGTGCTCACGGTGGCAACTCCTTTGCCCGCGGCTGCAAGCGCATGGTCACGGGACGCTCAGGGCGAGGACGGGCATAGTACGCCAAGAGGAGTGGGCGGCGAAGTCCTCTGGCGCTCGGCCGCGGGCTTTCCTAGGTTGGCAGTCGAGACCACGTGACAATGAGGTAAGCCCATGGCTGCAGCCGACGTGCCAACCCTGCTGGGCACATCCGCACCGGAATTCAAGCTTCCTGCGACGGACGGAAAGATCTACGCGCTCGAGGACGTCGCCGGACCCAGAGGCACGGTGATCGTCTTCATGTGCAATCACTGCCCTTACGTCAAAGCCGTCGTCGACCGTCTGGTGCATGAGGCACGTGCATTGATGGCCGAAGGCATTGGCTTCGCCGCCATCTGCTCGAACGACGCGGAGAGTTACCCCGAAGATTCCTTCGACAACATGAGGCGCTTTGCCAAGGCGCACGATTTTCCGTTTACCTATCTTCACGATGAAAGCCAGGCGGTAGCGCGCGCCTACGGCGCGGTCTGCACGCCGGATTTCTTCGGCTATGATGCCGAACGCAAGCTCCAATACCGCGGCCGTCTCGATGAAGGCCGAACCTGACCGCCGCCAAAGGGCGCCCGACGGGATCTGGTCGAGGCCATGCGCGCCGTCGCCAAGACTGGCAAAGGGCCCTCCGCCCAAACCCCCTCGGTGGGCTGCTCCATCAAATGGAAGGCGGCGTAGGATGAAGTGGCCGAAATGAGCAGGGGGAACCGGTGACCACACCTCGACAACTGCGCCTCGGTGCTTTCATGCGGCCCGTCAGCATCCATACGGGCGCCTGGCGTTATCCCGGGTCCTATCCGGACGCCAA
>VBAB01000981.1:0-5299 GCA_005888525.1 Alphaproteobacteria bacterium | reverse complement strand
AAACGTTTTGCGCAGACCCTTGAACGCGCGCGATTCGATGCGTTCTTCATGGCCGATCACCTCGCCGTGTTGAACATGCCCGTCGACGCGCTGAAGCGCAGCCACACCGTGACCTCGTTCGAACCATTCACGTTGCTTTCGGCCCTGGCAGGAGCCACCGAGCGCATCGGGTTGATCGCTACTGGTTCGACCACCTTCGATGCGCCTTACCACATCGCCCGCAGATTCGCCTCGCTCGATCACATCAGCGGCGGGCGCGCTGGTTGGAACATCGTCACCACCTCCAATCCGGATGCAGCCCTGAACTTCGGGCTTGAGGAACACATGGAGCATGGCGAGCGCTACGCCCGCGCACGCGAGTTCTATGATGTGGTCACGGGCCTTTGGGACAGTTTTGCCGATGACGCCTTCATTCGCGATGCCGAGAGCGGCATCTATTTCGATCCGGATAAGCTGCACGTGCTCAATCACAAGGGGAAATACTTCTCCGTTCGTGGTCCACTCAACATCGCGCGGCCTGTGCAGGGCTGGCCCGTCATCGTCCAGGCGGGCGCATCTGACGCCGGTCGTCAGCTCGCGGCCGAGACGGCCGAGGTCGTCTTCGCCGCAGGGTCCAGTCTAGCCAACGCCCGGCGGTTCTATGCGGACGTCAAGGGCCGGATGGAGAAGGTTGGGCGCAATCCCGACCATCTGAAGATCTTGCCCGGTGCGCTCGTGGTGGTCGGCGACAGCATCGAGGAAGCGCGCGAGAAGCGGGCGCGGCTCGACAGCCTCGTGCACTACGCCAATGCGATTGCGTCGCTCTCGATCGCGCTCGGCCACGATGCCTCCGGCTTCGATCCGGATGGCCCTCTACCCGAGGTTCCGGACACCAATGCAAGCAAGAGCGGCAGGGAGCGAGTGATCGAGCTGGCGAAGCGGGAGAATTTGACCGTCCGCCAACTTGCCCAGCGTCTCGGCGGATATGGTGGCCACGCCTTCGTCGGAACGCCGGCAACCATTGCCGACCAGATGGAGGAATGGCTCGTCACTCGCGGCAGCGACGGTTTCAACGTGATGTTTCCCTTCCTCCCTGCCGGCCTCGAAGACTTCGTCGACCGCGTGGTGCCGGAATTGCAGCGGCGCGGACTGTTTCGGCGCGAGTACGAAGCGGCCGGAGAGCGCATTCTTTCCAAAGCGAGGCGGATCAAGAGCGAGCAAAGACAATTGAGGCTGCCGGTCGAAGCGTGCCACGACGTCACCCGGAAAAGCTCTAGAGAGCGACTTGACCGGCGCGCGTGACGCGTTCCTCACCGAGCGCTTCCTTGGCGTCGTTCATGGCGCCGCGGAAAACGCCTTGCGCCATAAGATTGGGTTCGGCGGCCAGGCGCTGTTCGTAGACATCGCGTTTCAGCATCTGCGCCTCTCGATCGTCTGGTGCGGCGCGCGCGGCCCACTCGGCAAGATGCGACGCCAGCTCGAACTTCCTCTGCGCAAGCAACGCACGCGCTCGTGCCACAATCGCAGCGGTGCCGCCTGCGAGGTCGGCTATCTCCTTCGACTGGGCCGCGAACGTCGCCGGCAGCAGGTCGGCTGCGTTCCCGTTCCACCAACCGCCCCACAGTCGCAAGAGATTGCGTACGATGAACTGCGGATGATCGTACATCTCCCTGAGGTAAGGGAGCGACGCGAGCGCTGCATCGGAGCGAACGGCCTGCACTATGTCCTCTGGCATTTCGCCTTCGTTCAAACGCGCAAGCACCTGATCGATAATGCAGCGCAGATAAGCTGCGGTATCGGTGAGCACCAGCCGGACAGCATCGCGCCCCACGACTACGAGCCCGTGACCCGGAAACATCCATTCGGCGCCAAGGCCTGCCGTCTTCTCGAGCGCATCGGCCCATTCGAGCGGGTAGCGCTGCACCTTCTGAGGGTTGCCGCAGTTGGGCGCACGCCAGATGATCAAATCCCCCGTGAATAGGTAGCCGCGCTCCGGGATCCAGACGTAGCAATGATCGTCAGTCTCGCCTTTTGCGGCGGTGTAATGCACATCGAGCTGACCCATGCGCTGGGTCAGGCTGTCGCGAAATGTGAGCGTGGGCCAATCGAACTCACGCGGGAAGAAGACCTCCCGCCCGAACTGGCGCTGGTTGATCGAGGCATTGAGGCCGTGGGTGAGCTGGTAGCGTTGGAACCGCTTGGTGCAATTCTCCTGGGCGATGATGTGGGGATGATCGCCCGCCTCCAGGAATGCGCGCAAGCCGCAGGCATGGTCGATGTGGCCGTGGGTGTAGACAGCGGTATGCAGCGGTGCGTCTCTCCACCCACGAACGGTCCGATGCACCGAGGCGCTCAGGCGATATAGGCCCGGGTCGATGAGCAGGAGGCCCACCGAGGTCTCGAGCGCGTAGGTGTTCGAGAACTGGGCGTGCACCACGACGCCCGGTGCGACCTCTTCGGATGGCGCCGAAAAGATTGCGGTGGCGGAACGGGGATCGCGCGTGACGATCTGCGAGGTTTGCGCCATTGGTGATCTCGCCTGTCTTGCGTCCGAGACGACGGAAACGGCGTGTTGAAATGCGACTTCGAGTATGACTGGGGCGAACCGTGCGGCAAAGATAAATCCAAGTTCGTCCGGGACCCATCCGATAAAGGCCTGGGTTCGTTCGGGGTCGACAGGCACGCGCTTCTGTAAAAATGTAGCATCGGACCATTCGAGGTCGGGGCGTAGCAACAAGACGGCTGGTTGGTGATGGCAAGAGCGGGGCTTCTTCTCGATCGCGATGGCGTAGTCAACGAAGACATCGGCTATCTGCATCGTGTCGAGGACTGCCGCTTCATCGACGGTGTCTTCGATATGGTGCGTGCCTTTGCCGATCGGGCATTCGCCGTCGCCATCGTGACCAACCAATCGGGCATCGGTCGCGGCCTGTTCGGCGCGGAGCAGTTCGAGCATCTAATGGCGTGGATGCGCGGCGAGTTCGAGCGCCGTGGCACGCGTCTCGACGGCGTCTACCATTGCCCGGACCACCCCACTGCAGGTATAGGCGAATTTCGACGCGAGAATCCGTGGCGCAAGCCGGGTCCCGGCATGCTGTTGCAGGCGGCGGCCGACCTGGAGCTCGATCTCGCCCGCAGCTGGTGCGTCGGCGACCGTGCGTCGGACATTGCGGCCGGAAAGGCGGCGGGCGTCGGCATGCTGGTGCGCCTCGACCGCGAGAATGGAAGCGGTCTCCACCAAGCCGACGGTCACTGGGTGGCGGGCTCGCACGCGGCGATCGTGCAGCTGCTCGAGCGGCATCTGGCGCCGGGCACTGAAGCACCCTCATCGATCGGGCAACCATAGCGCGAGCATCCGGGACCTCCAGGGTCTCACCAGCAGCACCGCGAGCGCTCGACAGGGGAGCATCCATGAGCGGCAACGGCATGGCGCGCGTAGCGCGACATCGCATCAGTAGCGTGGCGGGCAGCGCTTGCTTAGGTTGACATCCTCGGCGCCATCGCGCGCAGTGCGGCAAGGTGGCCTGCGGCTGCGAGCAGGCTCCACCCGTGGCGAACTCAGAGGAACCGATGGCTGTCAGACCCGACCCGATTGCGCTCGAGCTGTTCAAGAACGCCATCTTCTCCATCGCCGACGAGATGGCGCTGACCGTTTTTCGCACCACCTACTCGGCCGTGCTGAAGGACAACATGGACTACTCGACCGCCTTCGCCGACGGCGACGGCCGGCTGGCCGCCCAGGGCCTCACGCTACCTGGGCACTTAGGCTCGGTGCCGACCGCCATGGAGGCGATCATGCGCCACTACGGCGAGGACATGGCGCCGGGTGACGTCTTCATCATGAACGATCCCTTCGACGGCGGCATGCACCTGCCCGACATCTTCGTCATGAAGCCGCTCTACCACGAGGGCGAGCGCCTCGCGTTCGCCTGCACCGTCTGCCATCACACCGATGTCGGCGGCCGGGTCGCCGGCTCGAATGCCTCCGACTCCACCGAGATCTATGCCGAGGGGCTGCGCATCGCGCCCATGAAGCTGTACGAGGCGGGCAAGCTCAACAACACCATCATCACGTTCCTGGAGAAGAACGTGCGCGTGCCGGTCATGGTGCTGGGCGATTTGCGCGCGCAGCTCGCCGCCTGCCATATCGCCGAGAAGCAGTTCGCCGATCTGGTAGCGCGATACGGTCCTGCGCAAACCAAGCAATTCCTGCGCGAGACCATCGATTACTCCGAGCGCCTGACGCGGGCTGCGCTGCGCGACCTGCCGGACGGCGAGTGGAGCTTCGAGGACTGGATCGACGACGACGGCGTCGATGTCGGCAAGCCGATCCGGCTGTTCTGGTCGTCGACTGGACCGGCACCAGCCCTCAGGTGCGCGGCGCCATCAACAATACGCTGTCCTACACGAAGTCGGCGTCCTACACGGGCATCCGCTCGGTGCTGCCGAACAACATCCCCAACAACGAGGGCGTGTTCCGGGCGATCGAGGTGATCTGCCCGCCCGGCACCGTCGGCAACGGCGTGCTGCCGGCCGCCTGTGCCGCGCGCGGGCTGACGGGTTTCCGCATGGTCGACTGCATGTACGGCGCACTCGCCATGATGCTGCCCGACAAGGTCAAGGCAGCAGGTGATGGCGGCAACAGCGGCATCTCCATCGGCGGCTACGATGCGGATCGCAAGCCGTTCGTCTACGTGGAGTTCACCTGCGGCGCCTGGGGCGCACGCCCCTGGGCCGACGGCCTCAACGGCAACTCGCACATGTTCGCCAATCAGTCGTGTCCCTCCGCCGAGATCATCGAAGCCGAGCAGCCGGTGTCCGTGCTCGCCTACGAGTTCGTGTCCGACAAGGCGGGAGCCGGCAAGTTCCGCGGCGGCGTGCCCTTCCAGCGCCAGTACCGCCTCAACGAGACCGAAGCGATGATGTCCGTGCGCTCCGACCGCAAGACGCATCGGCCGTTCGGCCTCTACGGCGGCAGCCCCGGACTGCCGTCCGAGAACTACCTGAACCCGCACGCCGAGAACCGGCCGCTGCCGTCCAAGGTGACCATGCAGATGAAGCGCGGCGACGTCTTCTGCCACATCCATCCCGGCGGCGGGGGCTGGGGCGACCCCTTGCAGCGCGATCCGGCAGCCGTGCTGAAGGACGTGCGCAACGAGTTCCTGTCGGCCGCCAAGGCGCAAGCCGACTATGGCGTCGTCATCGACGTCGGGACGTGGACCGTAGATGCGGCCGCCACCAAGCGCCAGCGTGCGGATATCTCCAAGCGCCGCGGCTGGACCGAGGTGCCCAAGGTCCAGTGGCACGACCCCCAGCTCCT
>VBAB01000393.1 GCA_005888525.1 Alphaproteobacteria bacterium | reverse complement strand
ACGCGCCCCATTGTGCGCATGTCGCGCTCAGGCCCAAGTTTCGAATGGAAATGGACGGGCCAATTCTGTTGATAACGCAAAAATGTCACGTGCTCACGGCCAGCAATAGGGCGTGATTCCGTAGGTGGCTTTGATGTCGGTCTTGTTGGCATCGAGGGCAGCCCCCTGGACGCACCTACGCTGTCATGGTCGGGCTTGTCCCGACCATCCAACTCTCCGCCAGCTCGGCCGTTTGCAGAAGGCTGGGTCCTCGGGACAAGCCCGAGGATGACACGTCAGCCGCCCCAGGTGCAGCGCATGCGCTGGCAGACACCCGGTGCGCCGTTGACGTAGCAGCGCGAGGGCACGAAGCGGCACACTCGGCAGGTGTAGGACGACAGGCAGCCGCGATAGGCGCCGCCGCGGCCGTAATTGCAGGCGCGGACGACCTGGCAATCGCGCCCGGGGTTCAGGCCGGCGGGCTGCGCCCGCACCTCGGCGGCCGCTAAGGCGGCCATGCCGCAGGCGAGCAGCGCCAAACTCCACGTGCGCACGGTTCGCATCGCGACAACCCCGGAACCCTGTGTCCCGCGGTTACTGTCGGCCAGGAACGAGCCGCCTGCAACGGCTGCGGGCTCCAAATGCTCAGCGCGGAGAGTGACTGTGCCTCGGCGGCCACGCCGGCGATTGCGCGTTTACGATTTTCGCCCTTATCCGCGGGGGTGCGGGGGCGTGCGACAGTGGGGTCACTCCGGTCCACAAAGGAGCTGGTCGCAAACGCGTTGCGATCGATCCGCCGGAGGCAGTCGTGCAAGGCAGGCAACGGGTAGTACCGTTGCAGCCGGAGCTATGGTGATCGGGATCGGTCAAGCAGCTTCCAGCGCGACGATGGGGCGTCAGGGCCGGAAAGCCTAGGCGCCATACAAATGAACGGTCCGTCGGCAAGACGCCCCGCTCCTTTATTCTCAC
>VBAB01000392.1 GCA_005888525.1 Alphaproteobacteria bacterium | reverse complement strand
CGCAAGTTGCGTTGGGTCCGCGCTTCGCTTGACCCAACCTACGCGCGTCACTTCTTCACCAGGGCGTCGCGGATCTCCTTGAGATAGGTCTCGGATGGCGTTGGTTTGGGGGGCGCGGCGACCGCGTCCTTCTCGAAGCGCTTCTTCAGCGTGATCATCCCCTTGATGACCAGGAACAGCACCAGGGCGATGATGATGAAGTCGATCAGGGTCTGCAGGAACACGCCGTACTTGATGAGCACCGGGGTCTGCGCGGTGCCCATGTTGATGGCGAGGTCCTTGAAGTCGACGCCTTTGAGCAGGAAGCCGATCGGCGGCATCAGCACGTTTTCGACCAGCGCAGAGACGATCTTGCCGAAGGCCGCGCCGATGATCACGCCGACGGCCAGATCGACCACGTTGCCCTTGAGGGCGAAGTCGCGAAACTCCGCTAGCCATTTCCAATGCATGCGATGATCCTCCGGTTGTGGAATCGCCAGTGAAACGGCGGCGGCAGCGTAGGAAAACGCCGCCGTCTCGGCAATTGCGCCCATGCCTCCGGCATCATGTTGCGCTGCCGCAAGCGTGGCGAGGCCTCGTCGCTTAAGCTGTTAACGACCGGCCGTTGGACAGGCAGGCCCGCTTCCAGCACTATGGTCGGCCTCGGGGCGACGCCCCTCGATGCGCGGTCGGTGCGGCCGGTGCCGCCGGTCTCGGGGCTGCCGACAGAGGATCGCGTGCACGCATGATCGAAGGCCCATGATCGAAGGCTGGAGCGTTGTAGCGCTGGCGCTGGGATACGTAAGCATCCTCTTCGCGCTCGCGTGGTACGCCGACCGGGCAGGCCGCTTCAGCAAGGCGAGTAGCGGCCGGCCGGTCATCTATGCCTTGTCTCTGGCGGTCTACTGCACCTCCTGGACGTTCTTCGGCAGCGTCGGCAATGCCGCCTCCACCGGGTATGACTGCATCCCCGTCTATCTGGGGCCGATCCTGCTCTTCGTTTTCGGCTGGCCCTTCCTGCTGCGCATCGTGCGGCTCGCCAAGAGCCAGAACATCACCTCGGTCGCCGACTTCCTCGCCGCCCGCTACGGCAAGAGCCAGGCCGTCGCCGCCATCGTCACGGTCATCGCCGTCGCCGGCACCCTGCCGTATATCGCCCTGCAGCTGAAGGCCGTGGCGCTGTCGGTCGACACGCTGCTCGGCTCGCGTCCGCTGCAGCATCTCAATTTGCCGACCGACACGGCCTTCATCATCGCCATGACGATGGCGACCTTCGCCGTTCTCTTCGGCACCCGCCACATCGACGCGACCGAGCACCAGGAAGGCCTAATCGTCGCGGTTGCGGCCGAATCCCTCGTCAAGCTCGCGGCTTTCCTGGCCGTCGGCTTCTTCGTCACGTTCTCCATGCTGGGGGGCGTCGGCAGCCTCATCGAGCGTGTCCAGCGGGACCCGGAGATCCACCGGATCTTCGCCGGCGACTTTCACGGCGTGACGTGGCTGACGGTGACGTTCCTCAGCCTGGTGGCCATCCTTCTGCTGCCGCGCCAGTTCCACGTGACGGTGGTCGAGAACAATTCGGAAAGGGAGATCCGCCGCGCTGCCTGGCTGTTCCCTGTCTACCTGGTGCTGATCAACCTGTTCGTGGTCCCCATCGCGGCGGCGGGCCTGCTGGGCCTCCCCAGGGGCTCCTTCGATGCCGACACCTTCGTGCTCGCCCTGCCGCTGTCGGCCGGGGCCGATCACATCACGCTGCTGGCGTTCGTCGGCGGGCTCTCGGCCGCCACCGCCATGGTGATCGTCGATTCCGTCGCGCTGGCCATCATGGTCTCGAACGGCCTGGTCCTGCCGCTGCTGCTGCGGCGGCGCGCGGAAGAGCCCAAAGGCCAGCAGCGCGACATGACAGGGCTTCTGCTCACCATCCGCCGCGTCGCCATCTTCGTCGTCATCCTGCTCGGCTATCTGTTCTATCGCATGCTGGGCCAAACCCATGGCCTGGCATCCATCGGCCTCGTGTCCTTCGCGGCGGTGGCCCAGTTCGCCCCGGCCTTTTTCGGCGGCCTCGTGTGGCGCAACGCCACGGCGCGCGGCGCGATCGGCGGCATCGTGTGCGGGTTCGCGGTGTGGGCCTACACCCTGCTGCTGCCCTGGATCATCCAAGCCGGCTGGGCCTCGCGCTCCATCCTGATCGATGGGCCGTTCGGTTTGGATTTCTTGTCGCCGCGAGCCCTGCTCTACCTCCAGCTCGATCCTCTCAGCCACGGCGTCTTGTGCAGCATGGTCGTCAACGTGGCGGTGTTCGTCGCGGTATCGATGCTGAAAGCTCCCGAGCCGATCGAGCGTCTGCAGGCCCAGATCTTCGTCCCGCAGACCCTCTCTCGGCCGCCCATGTCGCCGTCGTTTCGGCGCTGGCGCACGTCCGTCACCGCCGGCGACCTGCAGCACACGGTGGCGCGCTACCTGGGAGCCGAGCGCGCCGAGCGCTCGTTCAACGAATACGCCGAAGGCCGTAATGCGCCGGTCTTGCCCGATGCGGAAGCCGATATTCACCTGCTGCGCTTCACCGAGCATCTCCTGGCCAGCGCCATCGGTGCCGCTTCCGCGCGTCTCGTCCTGTCGTTGCTGCTGCGCCGCGGCGACGCCGGCAGCCAGTCGGCACTGCGCCTGCTCGACGATGCCTCCGAAGCGCTGCAGTACAACCGCGACCTGCTGCAGTCGGCGCTCGATCAGGTGCGCCATGGGCTGAGCGTGTTCGACAAGGACATGCGGCTCATCTGCTGGAACCGCCAGTTTCGCGAGCTGCTGAACCTGCCGCCGGAACTGGGCCAGGTCGGGGTGCCGCTCGACAAGATCCTGCGCGCCTGCGCCCAGCGCGGCGACTTCGGCGGCGGCGACATCGACAAGCTCGTCACCGACCGGCTTACGAAGCTCGCGCTGGCGCGCGAGATGTTCCAGGAGCAGTTCGACGGCGGCCGGCGCATTCTCGAGATCCGCACGAGCCCGATGCCCCAAGGCGGCATCGTCACCACCTATTCGGACATCACCGAGCGCGTTGCGGCTTCCGAGGCGCTGGCGCGGGCCAACGAGACGCTGGAGCGTCGCGTCAGGGAGCGCACGGCCGAGCTCACCGAGGTCAACGAGGCCCTGGCGGTCGCCAAGCGCAAGGCCGACCAGGCCAATCTCGACAAGACGCGCTTCCTGGCGGCGGCGAGCCACGACGTCCTGCAGCCGCTCAACGCGGCAAGGCTCTATGCGACCAGCCTGGTCGAGCGCACGGTCGGCGGCCAGGAGGCGACGCTGGCCCGCAACATCGACGCTTCGCTCGAGGCCGTCGAGGAGATCCTGGGCGTGCTCATCGAGATATCGCGGCTCGACACGGGCAGCCTGGAGCCCGACATCACCGTCTTTCCCCTGCAGGAGGTGTTCGAGCGGCTGGAGGTGGAGTTCCAGCCGCTGGCGCGCGAGAAGCGGCTCGAGTTGCGCATGGTGGCGACGCGGCTGTGGGTCCGCTCGGATCGGCGGCTGCTGCGCCGCATCCTGCAGAACCTCCTTTCCAATGCCATCAAGTACACGGCCACCGGCAGGGTGCTGCTCGGCGCGCGCCGGCGCGGTGACAGGCTAGCTGTCCTGGTCTGCGACACCGGTCCCGGCATCCCCAGCTCGAAGCACAAGCTCGTCTTCAAGGAGTTCGAGCGGCTCGTGCAGACGGCGAGCACGGTGAGGGGCCTCGGTCTCGGCCTGTCGATCGTCGAGCGTATCGGCAAGGTGCTCGACCATCGCGTCGATCTGCAGTCGGTGCTCGGCCACGGCTCGACGTTCTCGGTGGAATTGCCGCAGGCGGAGCCCAGAGTGTCGGCCGAGCCGGTGGCCCCCATGACGCCGTCGGTCGGGCGCATCGCCGGGCTGACCGCGCTGTGCATCGACAACGAACCCGCCGGCCTGCGTGGCATGCAAGTGTTGCTCGAGGGCTGGGGATGCACGGTGGTCACGGCAGGAAGCGCGGCGGAAGCCATCGCGCGGCTGGACGAGACGGCTGGCCGCCCGGACATCATCCTCGCCGACTACCATCTCGACGACGGCACCGGCGTGGCGGCGGTGGCGGCCGTGCGTGCTGCTGCGGGGTCGCAAGCGCCGGTGATCGTCATCACGGCCGATCATTCCGCGGAGGTGCAGCGCGAGGTGCGCATGCACGGCTACGCGCTGCTGCGCAAGCCCCTCAAGGCGGCAGCGCTGCGCGCGCTCATGTATCAGCTCACCTGGCAGCGGGCGGTGGCGGCGGAGTAGGCCGGGAAGCATCCTTTTACTATGCGCAGAGCCGTCGATGTCGGAGGTGGACGATTGTCCCTAGAAATGGACGGCGCCGGTGGGTCGGC
>VBAB01000391.1 GCA_005888525.1 Alphaproteobacteria bacterium | reverse complement strand
CACGCTGAGCGATACGTTGAACAAGATCTGCGCCAGCCCGTAGGCGGCATCCAGGCCCTCGACCTCGAGGATGGCTTCGCTGCCCATCGCTGCCTCAGCCTGCCGTGGCCGACGTGCGTGCGGGGCCGCCGTCCGCACCGCCGCTGCCGCCCAGATAGACTTCGCGCACGCGCGCGTTGGCGCGCACCTCATCGGGCCGGCCGGCGGCAATGATCTCGCCGCGCACCAGCACGATGATGTCGTCGGCATGCGCGAACACCGCGTCCATGTCGTGTTCCGTAAAGAGCACGCCGAGGCCGCGCTCGCGCGCGATGCCATGCACCAGCTCCATCAGCTGCGCTCGCTCCTTCGGCGCCATGCCGGCGGTCGGCTCGTCCATCAGCAGCAGCTTCGGTGCGCCGGCCAGCGCGACGGCCAGCTCCACGCGCTTGACGTCGCCGTAGGCCAGCTCGCTCGACGGCCGCTCGGCGTTGGCGCTCATGCCGACTCGATCGAGCAGCGCAATCGCCTCCTCGCGGTAGAGACCGCTCGCATCGGGCCACCACGCCCGTGTGCGGCCATGCCGGCTGATCAGGGCCATCTGCACGTTCTCGGCGACCGTCATGGAGACGAAGGTCTGTGCCACCTGGAACGTGCGTCCGACACCGAGGCGCCAGATGCGGCGCGGCGCCAGGCCGGTGATGTCGTGGCCAGCAAGCATCACGCGACCGGCGTCGGGCCTCAGCTGCCCGCCGACCATGTTGAAGATCGTCGACTTGCCGGCGCCGTTGGGTCCGATGATGGCGAGCAGCTTGCCGGCTTCGACAGCGAACGTGACGTTGCGCGCGGCCACCACGCCGCCGAACGACTTGTCGAGCCCTTCGGCGGCGAGCAGGCTCATGCCGGGGTCCTCGCGCGCGCCCGGGCCACGGCATCATCCCAGCCGAGCCGCGATCGCAGGAGCAGGGCGCCGCCGACGATGCCGCGCGGAAACGCCAGCACGATGGCGATGATGGCGAGGCCCAGCAGCAGGCGCCAATAGTCGGTCAGCGGCATCAGGAGATCGCGGATGGAATGGAACGCCGCCGCGCCGACCAGCGGCCCCACCACCGTCTGCACGCCGCCGAGCAGCGTCATGACCAGGAAGTCGACCGACATCGGGATGGAGATCAGCGTCGGGTCGATGGAGCCTTTGGAGAAGGCGAAGAGGCCGCCGGCCAGGCCGGCTGCGGCGCCGGCGATCGTGAAGGCAAGCCAGCGGTGCGTGCGCACGTCGATGCCGATGGCGTCGGCGCGCACGGCTGAATCGCGCGCCGCGCGCAGCGTATAGCCGAAGGGCGCGTAAATCCCGCGCCGCAGCAGCACGACGGCTGCCGCGACGACGACGAGCGCCAGGTAGTAGTAGGTCGTACGGCCGCCGGCCCAGCGCGACGGCCACACGCCCACCACGCCGTTGTCGCCGCCCGTCACCTCCACCCACTGGAAGGCGACGGCGTAGACGATCTGCGCGAAAGCCAGCGTCAGCATGGCGAGATAGATGCCCGTCAGCCGCACGACGAAGAAGCCGAACAGCGCCGCGCCGAGCCCGGCGATCACGGGAGCCGCGATCAGCGCCGGCTCCATCGGCAGCCCGAGCCTCGTCACCATGAGCCCGGCTGCGTAGGCGCCTAGCCCGAAGTACGCCGCGTGGCCGAAGCTGACGATGCCGCCGACGCCGATCAGAAAATTCAGGCTGAAGGCGGCTAGCGCGAAGGCCAGCACCTCGATCGCCACCTTGATCGCGTAGGCGTCGCCGACGAGCGGCAGCGCCAGCAGGATCACGCCCGCCGCCGCGACGGCGACGTGCTCGGCGCGCCCGAAGCGCTGCAGCCGCACGATGCCCTCCGGCAGCACCACGCGGGCCTGACCCGCCTCGGGCCGGCCCATCAGGCCCCAGGGTCGCACCACCAGCACCAGCGCCATCAGCAGGAACACCAGCACCAGCGTGATCTTGGGGAAGATCAGGATGCCGAAAGCCTGCAGCTCGGCGATCAGCAGGGCCGCCAGGAAGGCTCCCGGCACAGAGCCCATGCCGCCCACCACCGTCACGACGAAGGCCTCGGCGATGACGGAGATGTCCATGTGCGGGTTGGCGGCGAGCTTGGGCGTCTGCAGCGCGCCGCCGAGCCCGGCCAGCGCCGCGCCGAGGAACAGCGCGCCGGTGAATAGCAGCGCCTGGTTGACGCCCAGTGCACCCACCATCTCCCGGTCCTGCGTCGCCGCCCGCACCAGCACGCCGAAGCGGGTCTTATGCATCAGCAGCCACAGGGCGCCCAGCACCAGTGGCCCCATGGCGATCAGGAACAGCTCGTAGGAGGGAAAGCGATGGCCGAGAATGTCGACCGCGCCGCGCAGCCCCGGTGCGCGCGGGCCCAGGATGTCGAGTGGGCCCCAGATCTTGAGCACCAGGTCCTGCACGGCCAGGACGACGCCAAAGGTGGCGAGCAGCTGGAACAGCTCGGGCACCTTGTAGATGCGCCGCAGCAGCACGAGCTCCATCGCCACGCCGATCAGCCCGACGCCGAGTGCGGCGGCCAGCACGCCGGCTAGGAACATGGGAAAGCTGCTGGAGACGTCGAGCAGGCGCGGGATCAGCGTCACCCCGAAATACGCGCCCAGCATGTAGAACGAACCGTGCGCGAAATTGACGATGCGCGTGACGCCGAAAACGATCGTCAGCCCCGCGGCGATGATGAACAGCGACGACGCGCTGGCGAGCCCGTTCAGCGCCTGCACCAGGAGGAAGGACAGATCAGACAAATGATGGTCTCGCTTTGCAGCCACAATGCGCTTGGCTGTCATACCGGGGCTTGTCCCCGGTATCCAGCTATCCGCAAGCGCCGATGCAAGCGGAACCATGGATCCCGGTGACAAGCACCGGGATGACATCTACTCCTTCCGGGCGGCCTTCACCTCGGCTTCCGGGAACAGGTACTTGGCGCCGTCCTCGTACTTCCAGTTCTTCATGGCGCCCGCCTTGCCCTGCTTGGTCGTCTCGCCGACCCAGGCGCCCATGGTCGATTGCTGGTCGAGCGCGCGGATCGCCACCGGCCCGGCGACGGACGTGAACTTGAAGTCGCCCTTCAGCGTGGCGATCAGCTTCTCGGTGTCGGTGGAGCCGGCCTTCTCCAGCAGGTCGCGCATCATGTAGCCGACCGAGTAGCCGAGGAAGGAGCCGAGCCGCGGCGTGTCGTTGAACTTGGCGCGGTAGGCGTCGATGAAGGCCTTGTGCGGGGCGTCGGTGATCTGGTCCCACGGATAGCCGGTGACGATCCAGCCTTCGGGCGTCTCCTCGCCCAGCGGGATCAGGTATTCAGGCTCGCCGGTCAGCAGGCTCGCCACGGTGCGCTTCTCGAACAGGCCGCGGGTGTTGCCCTCGCGCACGAACGTGGTGAGGTCGGCGCCGAACAGCACATTGAAGATCCCATCGGGCTTCAAGCTCTCCAGCGCGGCGACGGTGGCGCCGGCGTCGATCTTGCCGAGCGCCGGAAACTGCTCGCCGACGATCTCGGCATCGGGCGTCGCCACCTTGATCAGCTTCTTGAAGTTGGCGGCGGCCGACTGGCCGTACTCGTAGTTGGGCGCCACGATCGCCCACTTCTTCACGCCCTTGGCCTTCACCGCCTCGACCAGCATCTTGGTCTGCATGTAGGTCGAGGGCCGCACGCGGAAGGTGTAGCGGTTGCCGGCACCCATGGTGATGGCGTCGGTGAGCGGCTCGGTGGCGATGAACAGCGTCTTCTTCTGGTTGGCGAAGTCGGCCACCGCCAGCCCCACGTTGGAGAGGAACGTGCCGGCCAGGAACGACACGTTCTCCCGCGTCAGCAATTCCTCCGCCACGCGCACTGCATCGCCGGGCGTGGAGCCGTCGTCGCGGAACACGATCTCCAGCTTGCGCCCGCCGAGCACGCCGCCCTTGGCGTTGATCTCTTCCTGGGCCAGCTGCATGCCGTTGCGATAGGGCACGGCAAAGGCGGCAAAGCGGCTGTAGGAGTTGAGCTCGCCGATCTTGACGGGCTGGCCCTGCGCCATCGCCGGGGCGGAGGCGAGGCCCGCCACCGATGCGACCAGTCCCGCCGCGGCCACAGTGGCCAGGAAGGTCCGCCGCAATTGCATTCTTGCGTACATGCGCTCAACTCCTCCGACTCGCCGCGACTGGAGCGCGGCAGCACGCCATGTGGGCACGGTTCCTCCCGAGATTAGCTGTCCCGCCCGGCCCCACCAAGGGTCATCCACCGCTGCCTCGCTATCGCAGCCGGACATCGTGCCGCGGCCGGTCCCAACCGCGCGCCGCGGCAACGGCGCGCTCGACGTCCTCGGCGAGCATCAGCCGCAGCTCGACGAGCCGCTCGGCCGCGGCGCGGATTGCAGCCGCATAGGCTGCGCTATCGGGATAGCGCTCCAGGATCGAGCGGCGCGGGTCACCGGTTGCCGTGCGCTCCTCGGGACTGTCGGGAAGCGGGATCGTGCTGCCTGTGAACTCGTGCATGGCGCCCTGCCCGAAGCCGCGCGCGCGCAGATTCCAGCCCGTGTAGGTCGCCAGCGGTGCCTCCACCATCGGCGCCCGCACGCCGCCCGAATCGTTGCCGTCGGCATCGACCGCCGGGACCAGCACCGGGTAGCCGGGCCCGGGCATGACGGTCGGCGGCTCCTTCAGGATGCCGCTTGCGAACTCCTGGCCGAACTCGAGGCGCGGCAGCTCGCTCGGGCCGGAGGGGGTCGCCACGCCGGGGATGCGGGGAAACTGGCGCAGCCAGTCCGCCATGGCAACGAGTGTGCCGTCGGCGCGACGCGGGACGCGGCTGTCGGGCGGCAAAGTGCCGTGGCTCGCCCAGGCATCCATGGCGTCGAGCATGGCGCGGAACAGCATGGAGGTGCGCACGACGTTGGAGGGCTGCTGGCACACGCCGCGGTTCGGCGCCTTCGCCAACGGATCGGCAAAATGCTGCGAGCTGGCCCAGAGGTAGACGCGCACCGTCTCCGGCTGCGCCAGATCGTTGCCTTGGGTGTCCGTGTGCACCAGCGAGCCGCGCCGCTGCCAGTATTCCGTCGCCGTTTGCGTGTGCAGGACGAGAGGGTCCGTCTGCGGCCGCTTCAGGATCGCGTCGGTCTTGCCGGTGAAATGGTCCTTCGAGGCGGCGTATGAGAAGGGGAAGCGGTCGGCGGCGTTGTAGTGATCCTCGTATTGCTGGCCGGCAGGGGTCACGACATTGGCGAAGCGGTGGTTCATCCACATCAAGCCCGCGCCCGCCACGTGGGGCAGCACGCCATCGAAGACGCGCCGGCCGCGCGCGTCCTCATTGAAGCCCGCATGAACGAAATCGCGGATGCATCGCCCGCTCTGCGATCGCCCCCAGCCGTACGTCTTTTCGATGCCGATCGAACGCTCGCGCAAGGGGTTGGCTTGTCCTGCTGCGTCCTCGCCCTCGTACTTCAGGAAGCTGATGAAGTCCCGCACCGCGACATGCCCCAGTCCCAGCACGAGTGGGTCTTTGGCCTCGTAGACCAGCTCGTAGATCCAGCCGGTCTCGAAGCCGGCCGGGATGTAGATATGCGTGTCCGACGCCACGACGGCGCGCTCGGCGCCCTGATTGTCGAGACCGCCGCCACCTTCGATGCGCGCAAACTGCCAGTCCGTGGAGGGCACGGGGATGCGAGCGTCCCCGGGGTAGCGCCGGCGGGTCAGGCTGGCCTTTGCTGTGTCCCGCGAAACGGTGGGATGACTGCGGGTCGAGACCCGGCCACTCAATGGATACACCGTCACGCCGGGCTGATCGGCGATGAACTCCACGCGCACCGGCCCGGTTATCGGCCGAGCGTTGTCGGTGGCTAGGGGCAAGTCGAGGATCTGCCGGCCATCGCCGGGGAGCAGGTCTCCCTGCCAGGCCAGCCAGGCGACCGTATAGCCCCGCCGCATGAGGAAGCCGTTGCCGGCGTGTGCCGAGCTTCTGGGGTCGTTGGAGCCGGGCGCGTCGTTGAAGAACTGCAGGCAGCGTTTATTGCCGCGGTTGGCCCAGTCGAACAGCAGCCGCCGGTTGCCGTTCTTCATGTCGAGCGGCTTCAGCAGGAGAAAATCGGCCGTGAAATGCACGAGCCCACGCGCATCCCGCGCCGCC
>VBAB01000980.1 GCA_005888525.1 Alphaproteobacteria bacterium | reverse complement strand
CCACACGAGCACGGTGACGCCTCGCAGCAGAACGCCGAGGGCGACGGTGGTGAGCACCGCGGCCAGCGCCATCTCGCCGGTCATCTTGCGCATGAGGAACAGATAGACCATGGCGCCGACGAGAATGCTCAGGCCCACGGCCGCCGCGATTGCGGTGGCCGGATGGCCGGCAAACAGCGAGGCCGTGGTCAGCAGCAGGTAGGCCGACAGCATCATCAGCTCGCCGTGAGCCAGGTTGAGAACCCGGCTCACGCGATAGATCAGCACGTAGCCGCAGGCGATGAGCGCATAGATCGCGGCCAAGACGACGATATTGACGGCGAGCTGCACGGGGTCGTTTTTCCGCAGAGGCACAATCCGCTGTCATCCCGGAAACCGCGTCGGCCGGCAAGGTCGATGTGGTCGCCTTCGCGTTCGCCGCGCGGTTATCCGGGACCCAGAGTGGTAGTGGGGACGGACATGAAACCTGGGTCCGGGCTCTTTGCGTCACGCTCGTTGAGCGTGACGCTTCGGCCGGGATGACAGATCACTTCACGTCGAAGGCGGTCCAGTCCTTCACCCGCACGATTCCGCCCTTGGTCGAATCCCACTTGTAGACGCGGTAGTATTGGCGCGTGCGGAAGTGGTTGTCCTTGGTCCATGCGACGGGACCGCCGCGCAGGCCCTTGGTGTCCACCTCGAGGCCCGCCATAGCCGCCGCCAGCTTCTCAGGCGTTGCCGGCCACCCCGTCGCCTTGAGCGCGGCCTCCACCACCATGCCGGCGATCCAGCCCTCCGCCATCTGCTGCGGCGGGTACTGGACGTTCGCCTTCTTGGCCGCTTCGGCGATCTCCTTGTGGATCGGCAGCTGGTCCTGGAACAGCGCGTTGGCGCCGATGACATAGAAGCTGCCATCCTTGAGGCGCGCGAGCTCGCCTTCCGCCTCAATGTGGGCCCAGGCGATGTAATCGCCCTTCCAGTCGAGCCGCCGCAGGGCCTCGAGCGTGCGCACCTGAGTGACCCACGGCGCCCACGAGAACACCCAATTGGCGCCGGCGTCCTTGAGCTTGGTGGCGAACGGCGTGTAGTCGGGTGTCGGCGGCGGGATCACCTCTTTGTCCACCACGGTCATGCCGAGCGAGGGCGCCTGCTGCTCGGCGAAGTCCATCTCGCCGCGTGACAGAGGGATGGCCATTTCGCCGTCTCCTTGACAAAGGCGAGCGTGGCGCGGCTGTCGTAGGTGGAGGCGAACGCCGTGGTGCAGAACTGCAGTGCGTCGGCCGGCGGGTAGACCTCCTTGGGGCACACCGAGCTGGCAAATAGCACCGGCACCCCGGCGCGCTTGGCCTCGGCCACGACCGGCGCGAAGGTCGAGGACAAGCTGGCATTGAGCATCAGCAGGACATTGTCTTGCGTGATGAGCTTCTTGGCGTTGGCCGTGGCCTTGCCGGGCTCGGCCGAGTCGTCCTGCAGGATGAGGTTGATCTTCTTGCCGTTGACGCCGCCCGCGGCGTTGACGCCGTCGATGTAGATGCGCAGCGCCTCAACGGCCGGCGCGTAGGTGCTGGCCGGCGGTCCTGTCAGCGCTCCCGTCAGGCCGACGTTGTAGGTATCCTGCGCGGCGGCCGGGCCAGCGAACATTGCAGCGGCCAGCATGGCGCCTGCCAATTTGCGAAACATCGTCTCTCCTCCCATGTTGATCTCGAGTGTTTTGCGTAAAGTCAGGCCGTCAGCGCGCCGGCGGTGTCGGCGAGCCGTTTTTCCTCCTCGTCGTCGTACATCTCGTCCACCAGCGTCTTGAACCGGTCGTACATCTGGTCACGCTTGACTTTGCGCGTCGGGGTCACCGGCTCACCCTCTTCCTCGGGATCGAGAACCTTGGGGAGGATCCGGAAGGCCTTGATTTGCTCCACGCGCGCGAACTGGCCATTGGCCCTGTCGACCTCGCCCCCGATCAGGGTGGTGACGCGTGCGTTTTGCGCCAGGCTGGTGAAACCCGTGTAGGCGACGTCGTTGCTGCGTGCCCACTCGGCCGCCGTATCGAAGTCGATCTCGATGAGGGCGGTGAGATACTTGCGGCCGTGGCCGAGCACGATCGCCTCGGCGATGTAGGGGCTGGCGCGCAGGATGTTCTCGATGAAGGAGGGTGAGATAGTCTTGCCGCCTGACGTGACGAGGAAATCGCGGGCCCGATCAATCAGCCTCAGGTTGCCACCGCGCCACTCTCCGACATCGCCGGTATGCATCCAACCGCCGTCGCCGAGCACGGCCTGCGACGCTTCGCGGTTGCCCCAGTAGCCGTCGAACAGGTCGGGCGAGCGCACCAGGATCTCACCGTCTTCGGCGAGCTTCACCTCGATGCCCTCGGGGATCGTGCCGACGTCGCCGGGGCGCGCGAACGGCCCGCGTTGGCCGGCGATGATGCCGCCCGCCGTCTCGGTCTGTCCGTACATCTCGACGACATTGACGCCCAGCATGTGCCACACCGCCATGGTCTCGGCCGGCAGCGGCGCGCCGCCGGAGGCGACCAGCTCGAGCTGGTCGAAGCCGATCTTGTTGAGGATGGGCCGGAACACCAGAGCGCGCCAGGCCG
>VBAB01000390.1 GCA_005888525.1 Alphaproteobacteria bacterium | reverse complement strand
CGTTGATGCAGCATGGCGCGAATGGCGTAGGAGCTCGCCACACGCGGGCTGTCCGGCCGGAACGAGATCACCTTGCTGATGTCGTCCAGCGCACGGGGAAAGTCGCCCTTCTGGAAATAGATGGCGCCGCGGTCGTTGTAGGACTTGTCCCAGCCCGGCGCCACACGGATCGACTCGGTATGGTCGGCGATGGCCTGCTCCAGGTCGCCTTTGCCCCGATACGTATTGGCGCGCATGAAGTAGATGAACGCCAGCTCGAAGCCCGACTTGCCGGCATCCTTCATGAGCTGGATGGCCTGGCCGAAATCGGCGATAGCCTCGTCCGGCCGACCCATGCGCTGATGCGCGATTGCGCGCATGTTGTAGGCTTGTGCGAGCTTCGCGGCCGGCTCAGACTTCGCCTCGATAATGGCCGTGCAGGCCTTCAAGGCTTGGTCGCTCTGTTGGCCTTGGCACTCTTTCCAGATGTCGGTGCCGGCGGCCGGCGCTTGCGCTAAGGCCGGGCTCGCGGTGCCCATCCCCAGCAATGCGATAGTGAAAAGGCTGCGAATATGCATCGGCTGGCCCTCCTTCATGGCTTGGCTGCCGAAGTAACAACGCTCGATCGTCTACCTCATTCGCTCAGAATTTGCCGTGCGCCGGAGGCAGCATCACTGGGGATCAGAGCTTGGAAAGCTACCGCCCCACGAATTTCGGCAACCGGCGCTGGTTGGTGGCGTCGACGCCTTCCTTGAAGTCGGCGGTCTGGCGCAGACGGGTCTGTTTCTCGAGCTCGATGTCGGTGGCTGCGCGCACGCGGTCGGCCAGGCCAGCGCGCATTGTCGCGCGCGTCTCCAGCACCCCGAGCGGCGCGGCCAAGGCGATCTCGGCCGCCAGCTTCTGGGCGGCTGCGCGCACCTCCGCCTGCGGCACCAGCACGTCGGCGAGGCCCATGCGATAGGCCTCCTCGCCGGTCACGCGCCGGCTGGTATAGAACATCAGCGCCGCCTTGGAGGGGCCGATCAGTGCCGGCAGGGTGTGGGTGAGCCCGAAACCCGGGTGGAACCCGAGCCGGGTGAAGTTGGCCGCGAAGCGCGCCTCCGGACAGGTCACGCGCAGGTCCGGCACCAGCGCCAGGCCGAGCCCGCCGCCGACGGCCGCGCCGTGGATGGCGCCCACCATGGGCTTGGCCGTGCGGAACAGCCGCACCGCCTCGATGTAGAGATGCCCGGCCTGGCCGGTCTCCGATTTCTTGACCAGCACGTTCTGCACGTCGGCCCCGTCGCCGAGCTTGGCGCCGGCGCAGAAGGCCGTGCCCTGCGCCGCCAGCACGATGGCGCGGCAGGCGCTGTCCTTGTCGAGCGCCTCGCAGGCGTCGGCGATCTGGCGGATCAGCTCGATGTCGAAGAAGTTGTGCGGCGGGCGGCGGATCTCGATGGTCACCACCATGTCCTTGTCGAGATCGACGCCAATGTCCTTGAACGGGCCCATTTGTGTTTCTCCTGCAGGGGTCTGCCCCCCTTTTCCTCGACGGCTCAATTTCTCCGCCGACCCCAAACCCAATTGTCATACTGGGGCTTGTCCCCAGTATCCAGCCATCCGCGAGCGCCGGAGTCTGCCGTGCGATGGATCCCGGTGACAAGCACCGGGATGACACCCGCTGGAATGTCACCGCAATCCAAGCCCTCTCGCGATGATGCCGCGCAGGATCTCCGTGGTGCCGCCCTGGATGGTGAGCTTGGGAGCGATCATTGTCGCGTAGGTCATCTGCTGCTCGAAGGTCGCCCGGTTCGCCGATCCCTCCTCGACGAAGGCGGCGAGATCGCGCGCCTTGTGCGGCAGCTTCTGCTCCCAGATGGTGCCGACGTCCTTGACGATGGCGGCCTCCACCACCGGCTCCTTGCCGGCGTGCAGCATGCCGGCGACGGACACCGACATGCGCCGCAGCGAGTGCACCTGCGCCACCAGCCGGCCGATGCCCTCCGCGCCGCGGGTATCGGGCTTCTCGCCCAGCACGCGCACCAAATCAGTCAGCACGTAAAACGTCTCCAAGAACCGCTCCGGCCCGCTGCGCTCGTAGGCCAGCTCGCTCGTCGCCTGCTTCCAGGCGCCGTCGACCTCGCCCAGCACGTGGTCGTCGGGCATGAAGGCGTCCTGGAACACGACCTCGTTGAAGTCGTGCTGGCCGGTCATCTGATAGACGGGGTTGACCTGGATCCCCGGCGTCTTCATGTCGACCACGAACTGGGTGAGCCCGTGGCGGCGGTTCTCCTTGCTCGGCGGCGAGGTGCGGAAGAGGCCGATGAGATAATGGGCGTGATGCGCACTGCTGGTCCAGATCTTGGTACCGTTGATGAGCCAGCCGCCTTTGGTCTTGGTGGCCTTGGTCTTGGCAGCGAACAGGTCTGAGCCCGAGTTGGGCTCGCTCATGCCGATGGCGAAGCACACCTCGCCCTTGCAGATGCGCGGCAGGATGTCGGCCTTCACTCGCTCGCTGCCGTACTTGAGGATAACTGGCCCGCTCTGGCGGTCGGCGACGAAGTGCAGACGCACCGGCGCGTTGGCGACGCGGAACTCCTCGGTGACGACGAAGCGCTCGAGGAAGCTCCGCTCCCGGCCGCCGTATTTCTTGGGCCAGGTCATGCCGATCCAGCCCTTGGCACCGACCTTGCGGCTGAACTCCTCGCTGAAGGCGCCGTCGATGCCGCCACCGATGTTGGCGTTGAGAGTGCCGGCTTCCATCTCCTTGGCCAGGAAGGCGCGCACCTCCTTGCGCAGCGCCACGCACTCCGGAGGCAGGCGAACAGGGTCGAATGTCAGCTCGGTTGCCATATGCCTCTCCTCACCGTTCCGCCAGCATCGGCCACAGTTCGTCGGCACCCTTGGCGGCGACCAGATGCCCAAGCTTCACCGCCCAGAAGCTCTCGTTGCCGAAGTCGTCGCGCCAGGCCCACAGCCGGCGCGTGAAGCGGTGCAGCGTGTGCTCCTTTGTGAAGCCGATGGCGCCCAGCACCTGATGGGCGATGGCGGCGCCCTCGGTGGCGGCCTCGCCGACGCGGATCTTGGCGGAAGCCGCCTCGAGGAACACGGCCTCGTCGAACGCCGGCGTATTGGCGATGGCGTCGGCGGCGGAGCCGGCGGCGGCGATGGCGACGGCCACCTCGCCGGCAAGCCGCGCGAGGTTGTGCTGCACGGCCTGGAACTTGGCGATCGCACGCTCGAAGGCGATGCGCTCGTTGGCGTAAGCGACCGACAGATCGAGGATCGCTTCGAGCGCGCCGGCCATCTGCATGGCGCGCGCGGCAGCACCCATGAGGAGCATGGCCTGCTCGTCGAGATCGGCCGGCGCATCCTTCACCGACGACGGACGCGCGCCGTTGAAGCTCAGCGTGTTGAGCGGGTCCCCGCCGATGCTCGTCCCCTCGCCGACGCGGGCCTGCGCTGCCTCGATGAGAGCGACGGCCGAGCCGCCCGCCTCGCGACGGGCGAGCACCGCCAGGTGCTTGGCGCCCTTGGCGAAAGGGACCGCGCGCAGCGCGCCGCTCAAGGTGCCGTTGCCCGCAAGCGTGAGCCGCTCGCCGTCGCGCGTCGGTCCGCAGGTCATGGCACCCTTGGCCGAAGCTATGCCCGCGCGAGCCAGCAGCCAGCCGGCGAGCAGAGTCTCGGCCAAGGGCAGGGCCACCGCGAAGCGGCCCGTCTCGCGCAGCACGGCAAAACCGTCGGCCAGATCTGCGCCAGCCCCTCCCTGCGTCTCGGGTACCCAGGCGAGCGTGAGACCCGCTTCCTCCAATGCCGCCCACGCCGGCGCCTTCCAGGCATCGTCCGCGGCCCGGTTGACGGTCTGCGGATCGCAAAAATCCCTGAAAATCCGCGTAGCCGTGTCAACGATCAGAGACTCACTGCCCATGATGCGCGACCATCCTCCCGCCGAGAGCGCCCCGAGATTTCGGCCTCCGGTGCACCTTATTTGAGCACGACCGGCGTGGGCTGCGCCATCCCTGACACGGCTAGCGCATTCCTGCCGTGCAGGGACAGCAAGATGTGAGTGCTAATCACGATGCAACCGATTAACAACAGCTTTGATTTGCTCACGCCAGCCGGGCAGATCACCGTATTGGACGTGCAGAATTGGTTGCATGCACCGGAGCCATTCCATGAGCGAGCCCTCGTCGGCACCATCTGGCAAAGAGAAGTTCGTCCTCGTCCTGCAGGGCGGCGGAGCGCTAGGGGCTTATCAGGCAGGTGCCTACGAGGCTCTCGACGAGGTCGGTCTGCTGCCGGAGTGGGTCGCCGGCATCTCGATCGGTGCCATCAATGCCGCCATCATCGCCGGCAATCCGCGCGACGCCCGCGTCGGGCGCCTGCGCGTGTTCTGGGAGCAGGCCTCGTCGTGGTTGCAGGGCGATCCGCCCATCGAGGGCACGCAATACCGCGAGATGTTCAACTACATGAGCGCGGCCGCCGTCTCGACCGTCGGCGTGCCGGGCTTCTTCGAGCCGCGCTTTCCGCCGGCATCCGTGATGCCGCAGGGCTCGCTGGGGGCGCTCAGCGTCTACGATTCCTCCCCTCTGAAGGCGACGCTCGAGGAACTCGTCAGCTTCGCCTATATCGCGCAGAAGCACGTGCGCCTGAGCGTCGGGGCGGTGAACGTGCGCACCGGCAACTTCGCCTATTTCGACTCATACGATCACATGGAGATCGCGCCCGAGCACATCATGGCGTCAGGCGCTCTCCCGCCTGGCCTGCCACCCGTCGTCATCGAGGGAGAGCCCTATTGGGACGGTGGGCTCGTCTCCAATACGCCGCTGCAATACATCCTCGATTACACGGACGACGACAGCGACAAGTGCATCTTCCAGCTGGACCTGTTCAGCGCGCGGGGCGCCATGCCGCAGAACCTGTTCGAGGTGGCGCAGCGCGAGAAGGAGATCCGCTACTCGAGCCGCACGCGCCTCAACACCGATGCCTTCGCGGAATCGCAGACCATTCGCCGCGCCGTGCGGCGTCTGCTCGACAAGATGCCGCCGCCGACGCAGCCGGACGAGGATTGGGACCTGCTGCAGAAATTCGCCTGCGACTCGGCCGTCACCATCGTGCACCTGATCTACCGCAAGGCCGCATACGACGTGCACGCGCAGGACTACGAGTTTTCCCGCTTTTCGGTAGAGGAGCACTGGCAAGCCGGCCGCAACGACATGCGCCGCACGCTACGACATCGCAGATGGCGTGAGAGGATCAAGCCCAAGATGGGCGTGCACGTGCTCGATCTTGGCGACTAACGGTGTCATACCGGGGCTTGTCCCCGGTATCCAACTATCCGAAAGCATCCAAGCGAGCCGAGGGATGGATCCCGGTAACAAACACCGGGATGACACCGAGATGACGGGTGAGTGGCATGCAAACCTTGCTGAGCTGGAGCTCGGGCAAAGATTCCGCCTGGGCACTGCACATGCTGCGGCAGCAGCCGGATGTGGCCGTCGTCGGCCTGGTCACCACCGTCAACGCCGCGTTCGACCGCGTCGCCATGCACGGCGTGCGGCGGACCCTGGTCGAGGCCCAGGCGGAGGCGGCCGGCCTGCCGCTGCATGTGCTGGCAATCCCCCATCCCTGCCCCAATGCAGAATACGAGCGCGTCATGGGCGAGTTCGTGGCGCGGCAGGTGGCGAAGGGGATCCAGGCCATGGCCTTCGGCGACTTGTTCCTGGAGGACATCCGCCGCTACCGCGAAGCCAAGCTCGCCGGGACCGGGCTCACGCCCCTGTTTCCCCTGTGGGGCATCGAGACGACTGGGCTGGCCCGCACCATGATCGATGGCGGGCTCGAGGCTTACCTTGCATGCATCGATCCGCGCAAGCTGCCCAAGAGGTTCGCCGGGCGGCG
>VBAB01000389.1 GCA_005888525.1 Alphaproteobacteria bacterium | reverse complement strand
TTGATGATGAGGGTGACTTGATGCTGCGGCCGCCCTTTGTGCTCGTCGACCCCGTCAAGCATGGGCGCGAACTCCGGCACCGCGTCTGCGAGCGGGC
This sequence comes from Alphaproteobacteria bacterium, assembly GCA_005888525.1. Classification (GTDB taxonomy): domain Bacteria; phylum Pseudomonadota; class Alphaproteobacteria; order Rhizobiales; family Hyphomicrobiaceae; genus AWTP1-13. The sequence continues at coordinate 4,949 of VBAB01000389.1, read as the reverse complement.
GGCCGATGAGCTTGGAGCCGTCGAGGGCCAGCAGCTTCTCGGCCGAGCGGCTGGCGAGCGTGATGCGCTTCTGACGATCCAGGCCGATGACGCCGGCCGACACGCCCGACAGCACGGCCTCCATGAAGCGGCGCCGCTCGATGAGCTGCGCGTTGGCGGTCACCAGATCGGTGCGCTGGCGCTCCAGCTCCTTGGTCATGGCGTTGAAATTCATCGACAGCCGGCGCAGATCGCCCTCCCCGCGCAGGATCGGCAGCTCGACCTTGAGGTTGCCGCGCGTCACCTGCTGGGCCGCGCTGATCAGGCGACGGATGGGGGCCACGAACTGCCCGGCAAACCACAGCCCGATCCAGATGGCGGCCAGCAGGGATGTGAGCGAGATCATGAAATACATGAGCCCGTGGGCAAACTTCAGACCGCCTCGCACCTGCCGCAGGCTCTCGTAGCGGCGCACGCCGGCTTCCGTCCGCTGCAGATGCTTGACGACCTCGGGGTCGACGCCGCGGGCGACGTAGAGGAAGGAATCCGGGTAGTTGTGAAGCTTGGCGAGCGCGGCGACGCGGAACGTGTCTTTCGGCATCAGCAGCGGTATCTGGCCGCCGTCGGCGGCGCGGATCAGATGCTCGGGCGGGGCGATGTAGGGGATCTTCTCGTCCTCCAGGACGGCCACCTTCACTGCACCCTTGGAGTCCACCACATAGGTGACGGGAAGGTCGCGCAAGCCCGCTTGCGCAAACATCAGATCGCGGAACTTGCGCTGGTCGCCCGCGACCGTCGGTGCCGCATCGTCGAGGTCCTTGGCCATGTTGACGATGTCGGTGCGGATCACCTGCCCATGCTCGTCCAGGTAGGCGTGCGCCACGTTGAGCGAGTTGAGCACGATGGACATGGTCTGCTGGTTGAACCAATTGTCGAGCGCACGCGAGAATGTGGTGGTGGCGGCAACGGCGAGCAGCAGGGCGGGCACTGCCGCGATCAAGCTGAAGAGCAGGACGATGCGGGCATGCAGGCGCGCGCCCGCTACCTTTTTCTCCCAGGCGCGCCACAAACCCACGACGTGCACCGCGATGACGGCCACCATCGCGATCACGAGCAGCAGGTTGACGAACAAGACGATGTAGACCACCTCTTCGCGCGGCGCGATGGGGGTCAGATTGGTCAGGATCAGGAAGGTCGCCAGCGCCCACACGACCGACAGGCTGACGACGATGAGACCTACCCAGAACGCGCGCGTGCCGGTGCCCGGGAGCGGCGGACCATTGGCCTCGAGCAGGGGGTCGAGCGGCGACTGCGTCTCTGCGACCCGCTGGCGCATGCGTTGGACAGCCTTCCCCACCGCGCCGGCGACGTGCCCGCCCGTCTTTTGCAGCGCGGCGAACCCGCGGCTGCAAACTGCCCTCACTGCTTCGATCGTTCGATGTCTGCGCACTGGATCGCGGCTCTTTGCAGCAAAGCGATCACACTGATCACCGGGCACTGTGGCATTTTCGCGACAATGTCGGCTTAGCCATTTGTCGCGCCAGCGTCAAGAGAAGCTCGCCAGGGCTTGTGAGGGCATTGCACCACCAAAGACGGCGGCCGCCCGAGCCACCATTCCGCCACCATACTATGGAACCCCGTAAGCCCTTGAATGGTAGGCCACCCGAGGATGAACGGGCGCCGCGCTGCGGGCACATGCTGCGGGCACGGGGGTAGCTGCGCCGGGGGAACTGGATGCGCATACTCAGCCGATACGTTTTTCGGCAGACGGCCGGTGCGCTCGTGCTCATCCTCGTGTCCTTGACGGGCGTCACCTGGATCGCGGTTGCCCTGCGCCAGCTCGATCTGATGACCACGCAGGGACAGAATGTGCTGAGCTTCCTGGCGATGACCACGCTGGCCATCCCCAGCATGATGGCGCTGATTGCCCCGATCGCGCTGCTGATCGCCTCGATCCACGTGCTCAATCGCCTCAACGGCGACAGCGAGCTCATCGTCATGGCGGCGGGCGGGATGCCGGCCTGGTCGTTGCTGCGGCCATTGGGGCTGCTCGCTCTGGTGGTGGCAATCGGCATCTCCTTTGTGAACCACGCGGCCGGTCCGTGGGCACAGCAGAAGCTGCTGGAGCTCGCGGTGCAGGTGCGCACCGACCTGATGGCCCAGGTCATCCAACCCTGGCGGTTCACCTCGCCGGAACCGAAGCTCACGGTGCATATTCGCGACCGTGCGCCCAACGGCGAGCTGCTCGGGCTGATGATGCACGACGCACGCGATCCCAAGCAGGTCGTCACCTACCTGGCCGAGCGCGGCCGCATCATCAAGCAGGGCACTGCGGCCTACCTGCGCATGGAGAAGGGACACGTCATTCGCCGCCTCGAAAAGGAGACCTCCCCGCAGATGGCTGCCTTCGAGCGCTACGCTGTGGACATCAATCAGCTCGAGCAGCGCAGCGATCAGATCGTCATCCTGCGACCGCGCGCACGTTTCACCGGCGATCTCCTGAAGCCCGATTCCAACGAGCCCGTCTTCAAGACGAGTCCAGGCAGCTATGCCTCCGAGCTGCACGAGCGCTTCGCGAGCCCTCTCTACACGTTCGCCTTCGTGCTCATGGTGCTCGCGTTCATGGGACAGGCCCAGACCACGCGGACGAGCCGCACGCAGGCCGTCGTCTGCGCTTTCGCCATTGCCGCGTTCTACCGGGTCGTCGGCATCACTGCCGCCAACTACGTGGTCGTGCACCCCGCTGCGGTACCCCTGCTCTATGCGGTGCCCGCCTGCGCCGCCGTATCGGCGGCAATCATGATTCAGTGGCGGCTCTATCCGCGACGCCGCTCGAGGCTCACCCGCGCCTTCGTTGCGCTCGCCGAACGAACCGGCGATGTTGCCGCGGCCCTAGGCCCGCGCCGCGCTTCGGCACAAGCGCACTCGCGAACGGCAGGCTGACATGTTCGGGCCGCGCACGCTCCGCCGCTACGTCGCCAAGCGCTTCCTGGTGGCCATCCTGGGCGCGTTCACGGTCTGCGCCGTGCTGATCTTCATGATCGACATGGTCGAGCTGCTGCGGCTTTCGCGGCGCGCGACCGACATATCCATGCTCGCTGTGCTGTGGATCGCGCTGCTGCGGCTGCCGGCGTACACGGAGATCCTGCTGGCGTTCGCCGTGCTGGTGGGGGGGATCGGCGCCCTTCTGAGCCTCAACCGCAAGTCCGAGCTCATCGTCATGCGCGCGGGCGGCATGTCGGTGTGGCAGTTCCTGCGCCCTGGCCTGGCGGTCGCGCTGGTGCTCGGGATTTTCGCCGTCGCGGTCTACAATCCGCTGGCCGCGGCCGCACGCTCGGAGGCCGAACGCCGCGTGGCCGAGGCGTTCGGGCGGACGGAGTCGACTCTGCTGGCAGCCACCGGAGAAGAATCGTGGTTGCGACAGGACGGAACCGACGGGCAATCCGTCATGAGCGCCCGTGCCGCAGCCGATCAGGGGCTGACGCTGGCAGGCGTGATCGTCTATCAATTCGATCCGCTGGGCCGGTTCGTGGAGCGCATCGATGCGGAGCGCGCCAGCCTCGGCGACGGCTACTGGGAGTTGCAGAGAGCGTCGGTCTCCCGCCCCGGTCGAGATCCCGAGACTTTCGACACCTATACGGTAAGCACTTACCTTACACGGGAGCGCGTCAGCGAGGCGCTGGGCTCGGAGATTGCGGTCTCGCTTTGGCAACTGCCTTCGTTGATCCAAGTAGCTGAAAAAGCTGGACTTTCTGCCGCCCGCTACAAGATGCAGTATGCCTTGCTGATGTCTCGTCCCATGCTGTTGATGGCCATGGTTATTTTGGCCGCTACTGTGTCCCTCGGGTCATTCCGGTCGGGGGGCATCCAGACTATGGTCATCACGGGGATGGTCGGGGGAATCGGATTCTTCCTGCTGACTGAAGTCTCGCGCCAAATCGGCGTTGCCGGTTTGGTGTCGCCGACGACAGCGGTTTGGGTGCCGATTGGCCTCGCTTTGCTCGTTGCGCTGACGGTGTTGCTACACCAGGAGGACGGCTGAGTGATGCGTCGGGCGCGGATACCGCACCCACCGTGCGGCAGTACGCGAGTTTGCAGCCGTCCATCGGGCGCGCTGCGGCTTGTGTCTGCGCTCGCACTGCTGACTACGCTCGCCGTCGCCCTCACCCTCGCCTCGGTTCCCTCCAGCGCCCAAGATCCCAGCCTGAAGATGGGGACCACGCCGCGCAAGTCCTCCTTCCCCAAGAAGGACCTCTTTGGACCGCCGCCGAAGATCGACCAGGCCCAGCCGCTGTATCTGCAGGCCGACCAGCTCCTCTACGACACCAAGAACAGCCGGGTGATCGCCCAGGGCAACGTCGAGGTCTACTACAACAACTATATTCTGACCGCGGATCAGCTGGTCTACGACCAGAACACCAACAAGCTGATCGCGGAAGGCAATGCCCAGCTCAAAGACCCCAACGGCAGCATCACCAGGGCGGACCGCTTCGAGGCGCTCGACGATTTCCGTGATGCCTTCATCCAGTCACTGAGCGTCGTCACCGCCGACGACACGCGCATCGTGGCGGAGCGCGCCAACCGACGCGAAGGCAACACCACGGAATACGAGCGTGCCAAGTTCACGCCGTGCAAGAACGATCCCGGCGTGCCGCCGCTGTGGTGCATCAGTGCCGCACGCATCATCCACGATCAGCGCGCCGCCACCATCACCTACCAGGATGCGCAATTCGAGTTCTTCGGCGTGCCGGTGGTGTACGTGCCCTACTTCGAGCATCCCGACCCCTCGGTGAAGCACCGCTCCGGCTTCCTGATGCCGAGCTACGCCAATTCGTCGACGCTCGGTTTCGGGTTCGAAATTCCCTACTATTTCGCCCTGTCGCCGACCTTCGATTTCACCCTCCACCCCAAGTATTGGTCCAACTACGGGGTCCTGTGGCAGGGCGAGTGGCGTCAGCGGCTGTCCAACG
>VBAB01000482.1:1215-7308 GCA_005888525.1 Alphaproteobacteria bacterium | reverse complement strand
AAGTGGACGTGCTGGTCACGGATCAGGCGATGCCGGGTATGACGGGGACGGAGCTGATCAGAGCCGCACGCATGCAGCGGCCCGGCCTTCCGGTCATTCTCGCTACGGGATACGCCGAGCCTACCGGCATCGACCCGGAGATTCCCGTGTTGAAAAAACCCTACCTCCAACAGACGCTCGCGAAAGCCATCGCTCGGGTGCTTGGCGCTTAGGCGGTGGCTTGCCGGTCCTCGCCGGCTGTCTTTGAGACGTCCGAGTGCCATCTGGTCGCCGCTTTCCGAGAAATGATCCTCGTCGAGCGATATCGAGGGGGGTATGACCGGCGGCAAGGCTGGATCACATTGTAGCGAATCTGGGCAAGTTCTCTCATTTCTTCGGAAGGACAGAGAATGGAGAGCTCATCGAAACGGCGCGACGCCATCATGATGGCGGCGGTGTTCGGGATCATCCCATGCATCTTGGGGATCGGTATCGGCCAATACTTGAGATGGAGCGGTACGATCTGGCTGACCGACGCCGGCGGCTTCTGGCCAATTGTCTGCCTTGGCGCGTCGCTCGCTACCTTCATTAAACTCGCGACCACGTCGGCCCGCGACAGAACACTTCATGCTGCCGCGTGGTTGGTGGTCACGTGGACCTGGCTGTATGTTCCGTTTTGGCTGACGGCGACGGACGTGCCGCAATCGTCGGCAGTCATAGGCAAGGATGGACGAGTGTTGATCGCGAGCGATTGGGCGCGGCAACGCGAGAACAGGGTGTGGCTCCTGACCGGGCGGGCCGGCAATAGGATTGTGCGCAACGTGGCGGGCACAGTCACGGTCAATGCGGTCGAGGTAAAGTATCGTTTTGCAGAACCGTACATTGCGACACGCAGTGACGGGGAAGACGTTTCGAAGCCCCTCATCGGCGCCGCGAATGCGGCCCTTGCGGCCGAAGGTAGGAAATCTCGGAGCGCACGGATCGCCTTGTTCGAAGTACGCGAGGTGCATGCGCGACTGGTCGATACCATCTGCCGCGCCGCCGTCCAAGGCGCCATTGCATGCCCGCTGAAGCTGACCCTGACACCGCAAAGTGCGGCCACGGTGGTCGGTGGCGTTTGGAGCAAGCGCTACACCGAGCAAGAGGCGATCGACGAAAAGCATCTGCCGACCTTGGTGCAATTGCTGACGCAGGATAATTCGCGGCTCGTCGGCCGGGACGTGGTCTTTGCGCTGTTCATGGAACTTGCTGGTACAGCCAGCGAACTATCGAAAGTGGCGCGCAAATCCCGCATGCTCAATGATTACCAGTTCAACGAGTTGATCACACGCATTCTCGCCGCGCCGGATGGTGCCAACGAAGCATTGGGCGTTCTCGCGGAAGTGAACCGCCTGAACCAGGAGCAGCGTCAGGCGCTGCGCGCCAAGGCGTTTCGCGAAGCGAGCATCGCGCTCATCGTCAAGCACGTCGTGCCCCTGCGCATCTCCGACGCAGAACTAGTGCAGCTCGCTCCGCGCATGCGCCCGGCATTCGAAGCAAACCCGGATGTCGCGGCATCGGTCTTGGAGATATTCGGTGAACGATTGCCGCAGGAGACGCAGTACGATGCCGTGAGAAGCCTCGTCAAAGCGCGGGCGTCTTATGCGTTCGCTGGATTGCGATATCTGAATTTCTCGAGTTCTTTGCGCGAGGCGCTGTTGCACAAAGTGGTCGCCGAGGCCAACCTTGACGACCTGGACACCTCCAGCCTTTCGCGGGAGAAGCTGGAAGACATGCTGGCACCATCCGAATTGCGCCCGCTGGTCGCAAGCGTGATCAGGAAATGCGGGTCATCCAAAGAGTGGCTCAACTTTGCAGTCCGGGTATTGCCGATCCGAACGATGACTGTCGGCGAGCGCAAGACGCTCGTCAATGAACTCATGTTTTCGAGCACCAAATCCGCGCTCGAGTTCGTAAGTGAGAACCGACAGTATCTGGAGGCCGCCGATGTGAGTGAAGTCACGCATGACTATACGAAGACGATCGCACCCGACATGTGCTTGCATCTGACGCACCGCAATGCGAGCCGCGGCATCGACTATTTCAGCGAAGCCCAACTCCAGATCTTTCGCGAATGCGCGCGAGCGAAATAGCCCCTGGGCGATAACCTGCTCGGAAGGGCCGTGCGCGCGAAGGATTTCCGCGCGCATGGCCTGGCTGCGATCAACCGTGCCAGCGCTTTTCGTGGCGGTGCCACCACCCGCAACGCGGCCCCTCGCATCTCCAGCCCCAGTCCCGGCCCGATGGTCGCACAGGACGGCAGGTCACGCGGCGATCGCCGCGCATATAGTGCCAACCGCGATCATCGCGCTGACACACAAAGGTGGCGGCCTTGGAGATCGACCCCTCGTCAGTTGCGGCCGGCATTGGAGCGCGAGGCGCCGCCATGACCGCAGTTGTCGAAAAGATCGCAAACGCGAACGACGCGATTGTCGCGTATGAAGCCTTCATGATGGAACTCCGTTCCGGTTGGGCATAGATCGGAGAAACGCGGAGCCATCGCGTGCGTTCCACGGCGGTCGTTTTGGTGCGGTGCACGAAGATCGAATTCGCGCCTCACGGATATCGACTAAGAGCTCACGCAAAAAATGGATGCGGAGGCCACGATCAGCTCTGTTCTTGTTACGCGGGGAACACCCAAATCATCCGCATTGAGGGTACAGATAAATCGTTGCGGCCTGATGGAAAGAGAACAACCGCTGCGAATTCGCAATCAGATCACGGACTTACCCAATGATGCGTCGCCTCGTCCTCGTCCTATGCTTGACTTTCGGCCTCGCAGGCTGCGATTTCATGACCGACGCGGCCACGCGGATCGCCTATGACCTCGAGCGTGAGGCAGCGGCGCTCCGTCGCTCCGGTGAAGCAACCCGCACCTTCACGCATAAACCCAAGGCGTCCCCCGAAGGCATCACCGGTCCCTATACAGTGAGGCTTGGAAGGGCCCTATCGATCTCGAAGTATCACACGAGCTATCATTCGAATTTCGTCGAGGTGCCCAAGATGCTGGTCGTTCGCAAGGGCGACGGCGAGGCGTTTCAGGTTGTTCTCACTCGGGTTGGCGACAGCATACAGGTGACGGAGCTGCGGTAAGCCGCGTTAGGGCGGCGCTTCGTGGCATAGTTTCGCCACTACATGTTTGGCCATGATTACCGGTCGCGACGAGATCGCGCCAAACATTGGGGCGCAATCGCATGATCGCCGATAGCCATCTCAATGAGGTTCACGCTTGATCGATCGATGACGCTGACGGTCACGCTCGCGCTGGCGACGCTCGAGCCGGACGATCAGGCGACGAAGCTTCTTTGACTCTCTGGTAGCCGGCAGTGCGAGTTGTTGCCTGAGCACCTCGCCGAGAACTGTGAGCGTATTCTTGTTCATGTAATAGAACGAATATGACTTTGGCTGAGTTCCTGACCCAGGCCTCCGCAAGTCCGCCTGCGCCATCTGCAACGGTAGGTCCGAGGGACACGCTGTTGCGCCGCACTCTACCAGTCGGGGCGTATTGCCCGTCACTCGAGCCGAGTGTGGGAGCTCGCGAGCGCTATTTGGCCGTGCTCATGTCGTCGTTTCGGTGGGTGCGACGGGCGCTGAGGGGCCGTGTTGCCGGAATGTCGCGCTGGGAGGCTTAGAGGAACGGCGACCCCTCGGCTGGACTTTTTTGTGTCCCGATTCTGTCGCTGACTAGCCGACTAATGACGATGCCAGGGGGGTGCATTGAAGAGCCGTTGGATAACTCTACTCACATTGGCGCTGGCGCACGCTGCGACGGGAACACCCGTTGGCGCGGAAGACGCAATGACGAGCGGTCCAAGGGCGAGCGCAGAGGCTCAACAGGCTGTGGACTTTCTGAAAGGCTTGCCGCGCGAGTGGTCGGGTACGTCCGATCACGATTGCAAGACATACGAAGATAAGAACATCGACAATTTGTCGAGGTCGTTTGCGACGTCGGCCGGTGAGTTCCTGAAGGCCTTCGTCGCCGTGCATGGTGCCGTCACGATAACGTCTGCATATCGCTCGGCGCAGGAGCAGGAATGCGTGTGCGTCGGCGAGAAGGGCCCGTGTGCGGGCAGACCGCATGTCAAGAAAATGAAAAAGGGCAAGCGCATCGTGGTGCGAAGCATCTCCCATCATCAACTGGGGATCGCGCTGGACGTGCGGCCGGGAACAGGCAGCGAGTACGAGTTCATCTGCCTGCAGGAATTCGCCCAATTTAATCCGCAATTCGGCGTTCGCTTTCCATTCGGCAAGAGGGATTATCCGCATATGGAGCCGGCGGTGCTAAAGACGTTCATCACCCGGCCGGCTGCATTAGGAGCGCCACGCGCGGCTCCCGCGCCATGCAAGATCTTGAAAATGATGCTCACCGACGAGCCGGTTGATTAGGAAGGAAAGTGCTCCTTAACTGGACCGTGGATACGTCGATCCATCAGGAGGGACTGACATGCCTCGATGGCTCACAGATAGGATGACATGGCTCGTGATCTTCGCAGCGATCGCGGCGGCTTCGAGTTCATATAGCGCTTACAAGATCTATCTCATGACGGATGGCAAGCCGCCTATCGCGAAAGGGAAACGGTAGAGCGTGCCCACATGAGTTGCATGGATTTTCGATGAAGAGGTCGTGCAATTTCGGACGTCTGGTACACGCCGACTGGACGCGGTGCGGTTCATGGACAGTGGAAGGCGAGGGTGCGCCAACCTTTGCCGGTACGCAGCCAGGAGCTGCGGGAATACGCCTGCGGCCGGCGGGCGCGAGTTTCGATCAGTAGCAGTAGTCCCAGTAGCCGCGGTTGCGGTACGGATCGGCCCAGTACCAGCATAGATCGGGAGCCGGGCGACGCGGGATCATGCCGACGGCGGCGACGGTAACGATCGTGCCGAGCACGACGCCCGCGACAATAGTCCCGTAATACGGCCGGCGCACCCACGGCCTGGAGTACACGAAGCCGCGCCGCGGGCCTATGAATCTCGGCCCGACGTACCGCGGTCCTCGGTGCCAGAACTGTGCGGGTGCGGCGGCGCTGCCGGGCATGTCCAGAGCCCAAGTCGCCGGTCGCGTGTAGGTGGCGGCCTCGCTGCTGGCCGGTGCCAGAGCAACGATCCCCAGTGCGAACAGCCCCGTGAGAACTGCATTCCTGTTCATTTGCTCACCTTTATGCTCGTGTCCCTCCCTACCATCGAATGCACACGAGTTTGGCAATCGTGCGGCCCCAGAGCGGCCCATGGCTCGATTCTTTGCTGGTCCAATCAGCCGTCGGTGCGCGGGAATGCGACCACGTCGCGCCGCTGACGGCGAAGCCGAGGCGCGCACCGACCGGCTGCATTCTCAGCGCGCCTCGACCTTGCTGCGAATCGGCGGCCTGGGGCGACGCGCCTCGCCGCGCTCCAGCACAAAGCGCTGATCGAGCGAATACCAGGGAGCCTTGAAGCCGAGCTTGGCCTCGGGCTCATCGTGGCGGACGTAGTCACCGATCAGCGCACGCGTGACGCCGAACTGCACGTCCGAATCGAGGTGCTCGTCGTCGGGCACGTAAATCTGCGAGATCAGCGTCTTGAAGCCCGGTTGGTAGATCATGAAGTGGAGATGGGCCGGCCGGTAGTTGTGGCGACCCGTGGCCTTGACGAGCTCGCCAACGGGCCCGTCGATGGGAATCGGATAACCCGCCGGTTTCACGCTCTTGAAATGGAACCGCCCGTCGGCGTCCGTCAGGAAGCGCCCGCGCAGGTTCATCTCGGCTTGCGTCGGGTCCTGGTTCTCGTAGAGCCCCTCGGGCGAGGAGTGCCATACGTCCACTTCAGCGCCCTGCACCGGACGGCCTGCACCGTCCTCCACCCGCACGTCCACGACAAGCGCGGGGCCGGGCGTTGTCGAGCGCACGAGCGTATCGCCGCTGGCGCACAGCGGCTGGTCCTCGCGCCAGAAGGGCCCCAGCAGATTGGCCTGCGTCTCGGTCTGCCCGAGGTCGCCATTGTTGAGGAGGCAGACGAGTGCGGAGACACCCAAAGAGCCCGCCATCAGCACCACCTCGTTATGCGAGTCCGTGGTGCGTTGCCCCATGGCTGCGATCAACC